>JAYUWQ010000335.1:0-12649 GCA_043753485.1 bacterium | reverse complement strand
TAGGTCTGCTGCCGGATTAGCGGGAGTAGAGTTCGACCACGAGCTGCTCGTT
Source organism: bacterium (assembly GCA_043753485.1). Taxonomy (GTDB): domain Bacteria; phylum Verrucomicrobiota; class Verrucomicrobiia; order Verrucomicrobiales; family V1-33; genus CAIZWU01. The sequence goes on along the minus strand of JAYUWQ010000335.1, from coordinate 12,597 downwards.
GACGATCGGGTCGATCTCTTCGCGGGAAGGGATACGGTTGACGGTGCCGCCGAGTTTTTCCTTGTCCTGGGTGACCCAGTCAGGAAGAGGGACGGCCTGGGTGAGGTCGAGAGCGCGGACGCCCATTTGTTGGGAACGGACAGCGCCTTTCATGGCGATGACGTCACCAGGGCGGCACTGGTAGGAAGGGATGTTGACCTTCTTGCCGTTCACGGTGACGTGACCATGGCCAACGTATTGGCGGGCGGCATTGCGGGAATTGGCGAGACCCATGCGGTAGATCACGTTGTCGAGGCGCAACTCCAGCATTTGGAGCAGGATGACACCGGTGATGCCACGGCGGCGGGAAGCTTCTTCAAAGAACTTGCGGAACTGGCGTTCCAGCATGCCGTATTGGTACTTCAGTTTTTGCTTTTCAGCGAGGGCCACCGCGTAATCGGAGAGTTTTTTGCGTCCGCTGCGGGCACCATGCTGGCCAGGAGCGAAATTGCGGCGTTCCATGGCTTTGGAGGGGCCAAAGATGGCGACTCCGAAGCGGCGGCTGATTTTGTCTTTAGGACCCGTGTAACGTGCCATTTGAGTAGTAAGTCTGATTTAAAAGGTGGAAAACGGGACTAGACGCGGCGGGCTTTGGGAGGCCGGCAGCCGTTGTGAGGAACGGGGGTGACATCCTTGATGGCAAGGACTTCGACGCCAAGGGCCTGCACGGCACGCACGGCAGATTCACGGCCTGAGCCGGGGCCTTTGACACGGACTTCGGCTTCGCGCAGACCGTGGCCCATGGCTTGACGGCAGGCGTCCTGGGACACCATCTGGGCGGCGTAGGCGGTGCTCTTGCGGCTGCCCTTGAAACCCATCTTGCCAGCACTGGACCAGCCGATCACGTTGCCCTTGAGGTCGGTAACGGTGACGAGGGTGTTATTGAAAGTGGAAACGACGTGAACGATGCCGGAGGTGACGTTCTTGGAGCCCTTGGCCTTGACGATCTTCGGTTGGTTGTCGCCGGAGGGGTCGAGCAGCAGTTTGACGGCTTCCTTGGAAGCAGCAGCCGAGGCGGCCGCTTTTTCTTCAGCGGTCTGCGCTGGAGCAGCCACCGGCGCGGGGGCGGCCACTGGAGCGGGGGCGGCGGTTTCCGCCGGTTTGAGAGAATCTTCAGCCATAAGGATCTTGGGAAAAGGAATAGGAGGACGTTATTTCTTGGTGGCCTTGCGTTGGACACCCACGGTGCGGCGGGGGCCTTTGCGGGTGCGTCCATTGGTTTTGGTGCGCTGGCCACGGACAGGCAGTCCCTTGCGGTGACGGGTGCCGCGATAGCAGTTGATCTGCTGGAGGCGCTTCAGATTGATCTGGATCTCCCGGCGAAGGTCACCTTCGATGGTGATGCCATTGGCCTGAATGATCTGGATGATGGCGCTCAGTTGCTCGTTGGAGAGCTCACCAGCCCGCGTATTGGGGTCGATGTTGGCTTGGCCAAGAATTTTGCGGGCGAGGGAAGGACCCACGCCATAAATGTAAGGAAGAGAAGCTTCAATACGCTTCTCGTTGGGGATATCGACACCGAGCAGTCTGGCCATGGGATAAGGGGATGAGGATCAGAGGGGAAAAAAATCAACCTTGGCGCTGTTTGTGGCGCGGGTTCTTGCAGATGACGCGCACGACTCCTTCCCGGCGCACGATGCGGCAGGATTCGCAGAGTTGCTTGACGGAAGGACGGACTTTCATGGATGCAGAATTGGACGGAAGGTGAGGTAGGAGCCCCGGTCGTTGCTCGGCATTTTACCTCTGGAACGAGGAAAACAAAGCATCGCCACACCAAGACTGGGGCGGAGGGGCAGGATTCGTAACACACTGAGGGCGGTTGGCAAGGCTCGATGTGTACTTTTTTAAAGCGGAATCCAGCATCATGCCTCAAGGGGAAGGAGTCCTCCATCAGCCATCACGAGTCGGCCGGGAATCTGCGCCGCGATCTCTGGACTGTGGGTGACAAGGACGATGGTGGCCAAGCCCCCGCGATGCACCGTGTGGAAGAGATCCATGACGCGGGCAGCATTGGTGGAATCAAGATTCCCCGTGGGCTCATCCGCCAGCAGGAGCCGCGGACGGTGGACCAAAGCCCGCGCCACTGCGGCCCGCTGCAGTTCGCCGCCGCTGACCTCGTGCGGAAGCCGGGCTGATTTTTCGGAGAGGCCGGCCAGTGCCAGCAACTCCACGCCGCGCGTGGTGGCGGACGCCCGCCCCATCCCGGCAAGAATGAGGGGCAACGCGACATTTTCCAGCAGGCTCATCCCGGGCAGCAGGTGGAAGAACTGGAATACAATGCCCACCGTTTCGCGGCGGTACCGGGTGCGCTGGGCCTCGGTGGCCTGGTGCAGAAAGATGCCATCCACCTCGACTTCCCCTTCGTCCGGTTGGTCGAGGGCTCCGAGCAGATGGAGCAGGGTGCTCTTGCCGCATCCACTGGGGCCCGTAATCGCCGTCATGGTGCCGGCCGCAAGGTTGAGGGAAAACTGGCTCAGCGCATGAACCGGACGGCCACTGCTTTCATGATAGGTGCGGCTGACATTTTGAAGACGGATCATGGTTGGGGGAATTGGAAACGCACTTGTCCATGCGGGACAAGCTGAGGGCGGAGTCACCAGGATCTTTTCCGGGATCCTTGACTCCAGCAATTTAGTTTACTGGTTCGAACCCCCATTGTTACGCCTGCCGGTGCAAAAAGATACTCCGCGGCAGCATTCCTGTCCTTCCTTTGGCAAATTCATGGAATCCGTCCGTCCACCCCACCGCTTTCTGGGGCCGGCTTGATCCGAATCCGAGGCAGAGTGCTGAGGATGGCATCGCCGTCAGGCAGGGGGCCGCCTTTTTGCTTATTTAAAGTAGCGGCGCAGCACTTTTTGCTCGGAAGGCAGCAATTGGTCCTTCCACACCGCCTCCCCCCCGCCAGCAGGGGCAGCCAAGGTGCCCCCCGCAGATGGCCCTTCCGCTGATTTTTCCAGATGGTGATCAATCTCCCGGGTGCCCAGATGATCGCCCGGCAACGAACGGCTCAAATCCCGGCTCCCTATTTCTTCAAGGTTGTCCGTGCCCAGGTCCGTGGCCTTCTCTTCGAAGGTCAGGGGCCCGGTGCCCGGTCCACGGTTCAGGCCTCCACGCCCCATTCCCCTGCCCTCCTGGCCTGATCCAGCGCCCTCACCCTGGCCGTTGCCTTCACCGGCTTTGCCATTGAGCAGGTCCTGAAGCGCCTGCGAGGCCCCGCTGCCCTCCTGACCGCTGCCGTTCCCCTGGGCGTTCCTGCAGGCGGACGATTTGGCCTGAAGATTGGCCAGCATCTCCTTCAGCTGTTCAGGATCCAGCTCCTTCAACCTGCTGGGATCCAGTTGGCCGAGCTGCTTCTGCAATGATTCACTGGTCCCCATGGACGAATTCCTGATGCCCTCCACCGAGGCCCGGAGATCCCCTTCCAGTTGCTGGCGGGCGGAAGGAGTGAGGCTGGCCTCGTATTTCTCCAAACTCCCGGCGGTCTGAGCGGCCGCTTCAAGGTGACTGCCCAGATTCCCCGCGGCACCACTCAAGGACGATTCCAAGGCATCAGCCGCTTCCAAACTATGGTGGCTGTAAAAATCCTCTGGAGGCTGCGCGAGCAGGGCACTCAGCTTTTCCCTCGCTTTTTCAAGTTCCGCAGAGTCCACGAGCTCCTCCTTTTGCAAGGCGTTGATTATGGACTCCGCCCGGGCGAGCGCCATAGGGGGCGGAAGTTTCTCACGCGATTCAGTCCGCGGCAGCGGCAGCAGGAATGCAAAAGCCAGACAGGCCGTGGTCAGCAAGGCCGGGGCCAACAACCAAGGTCCCCGGAAGGATAAACCATCGTCGACCCGGTCAGGCACCGGTGGCCAGGCCGTCACCCCCAGGGAGGCGGCGCTGAGGGCATTGTTCAGTTTCAGCCGGGCTTCCAGCAGCACCAACCCATCAGCAGGCCGGACAAATCGGGGCCGCGCGGCCACCCAGCATCCCAAACCAGCCAACCCATAAACCGCCCCAAGGCCAAGGGCCACCGGACCCACCGGCAATCCATCACCCCGGCTGCGCAGCCAGATCATCACCCCCATGGTGATCAGTCCGAGGGCGGCCACCCATGGGGCAAACCCTTGCAGCCACCATGCCACGTTGAGCCTCCTCGCCGTGCGGCGGGCATGCCGGTGCCAACGGGAGGCAGGAGAGAGGGTCCGTTCCATGGATCTACTTTGGGAACGTGGCCCATCCGCATCCCGATGCCAAGCATTGTTCTGCGCCTGTTTTCCTCCATAAAAAAAGCGTCCCGGTCAGAAAACTGACCGGGACGACAGGGATTTTGGATTTGGAAGGAAGCGAAAACGCGTCGCCAAACTGGTCCGCCGGAATGACGATCCGTTATACCACAGCCACAATAGGCTCAGGGGGCGTCAAAGCATCTTTGAGCTTTTCCAAACCACGGTATTCCTTGGCATTTTTTTCAACCATTCCCCGGGAAACGAGGTTTTGAAGTTTTTCATATGCCCGCAGGCGCAGCATCTCCTCCCCGCCACTCACGGCGTTCCTGAGTTTCAGGCACTCGTAAACCGCTTCAAAAAGGCTGTTGAAATTATAGACCTTCGGTAAAAGAAGGGCAGCTACGAGTTCATCAGTGACATGATCGGGCAGACGACGGGAGAACCTGGTTCGTTTGGTGGTAGCCATAGGGTGATGAGTTTAGCACACTTATGCAATCCTGCGACCGATTTCGTGAATTTATCCTAAGGTTTTCTTGATTCTGAGAAACCAAGGACTCATTTGCGAAGATTGCCCAGTGACTTTTTTGTTTCACATCCATTCATTCACCCAATTGGGCATAAAAATTTCATTCAATATGGAAAGTCAATTAAGAGTTTTGGAGGATTGCGGACAAAAGCGCCCTCTTCCCCAAACGGCAGGGATCTCCTGGCTTGCCGGCCGGGCCGAGCTGGCAACTACCGCACTTGGACAGGTGGGGCCTCCTCGCGGCGGGGCACGGGGGGCACTTCGCTGCGGCGGGGCACCAGGTATGGGGGGGCTTGGCTACCAAGCGGATCACCCGGGGCCGGCGCTTTGCGGGGAAGCTCGCCCTTCGGAGGAGACTCCAAGGTGGGAGGAGGGTCCGCTCCGTCATCAAATCCCCCGATGCACTTCACGCCCTCGCGGCTGATTTCAAAGGCCTCAATGCTGCAGGGATAGAGGGAGTCCGCCTGCTCATCGATGATTTTCTGTCCGAAGGCTTGGAAACCTCCAAAGTTTCTGGAAAACAAGTAAACAGTGTTGCGGTCCGGCATCAAAGCCACCATCCGCTCGCCCAGAAACCCCTGAAACAGCGGAACCATCCTCGGCGAAAGCACCACACTGGCCGTAAATGGGCGATCACTCTTCAGTTTCACATAGGCAATCTGCCCTGCCTGGTCCCGCGCCACGATGGGCTTGATGGACACCAGCAACCGGGTGGCGGCCGCCATCGCTTTCTCCATAAACCGGTCCCAATCCAACCCGGCGGCGGCGAATTCCTCCTTTGAATAATGGGTCAGACCCAACACCGCATCCTCGCGCGCCGGCACAATGACGGTACGTTTCGATTCCGGCAGAGGCCGGGCCAGCGCGGTCCGCAGCGCCACCGGCTCCAACGCGGCCACCACCGGTTCCATGGTCACTCCCGACTGAGCCCGGGACACGCCCATGCCCATCAGCCACACTGCTGCCAAGCCCGTGAAGGAGTGCCATTTCATGCAAAAAGATAGGCACCCGAATCCCCCGACTTGCAAGTCCAGGAAAAAAGACCCGTGGAAAAGGGTTCAGGGCCGATGCGGTCTTCTTAAATCCCACGCCTGGCCATATTGGACCGAGGGGACAGGCAAGTCCACCACACCCACCCGGCAAACCCCAACTGCAATGGCAGCCGCAACCAGAGCACCCAGGGAGCTATCGCCACCGGCGCGTCCGGCCAGCCATGCCACGCCAGGTGCAGATTCACCGGGAAAACCGCCAGCAACAATCCCAGCAGGCCCCACGCGGCGGCCCGCCGGACGTGCGGCACCAGCACCCCGATTCCGCCCGCGACCTCCGCCGCCCCTGCCACTTTTTGCAGGATCTCCGGCCACGGCACCCACGGCGGCATCATGGTCAGGTAAACCGCCGGATCGCGGAAATGATTCAGGCCGGCGACAATGAAAAACAGCGCCAGCAGCCAGCGGGCGATCACAAGGACAGTCATGCCATAGCTACGCCCCCGGACGCACGCCGGTTTATTTTCCGCCGGACCAAATCAATAACGGATACTCACCGGCCAGCACCGCCCCCGCTGCTGGTTCCAGTTTCAGGGGTTTTCCCCCGCCCGCCGTCAATGGCATCCGCTCCGCCTTCATCCATGCTCCGATCCCTTCCGGCAAAGTCACCGCGCCTTCTCCGGTCGCCCGCCACACCGCCAGAATCACGGGTTCCCCAGCCTTTTCCGGAACAAACTCATAGACATACCCTTCTGTCAGGGAGGCCTGCACGATCCGGCTGAACCGGTAGTCGCGCAGGTGCTGCAGCATCCAGGCCACGGCATGATAGGCTGGCTTGGGTTTGTAATTCCGGGTCAGCCCGGAGGCCGCATGGAAGCTGTATTTGTCCTCATCGTTGAAAAAGAAAACGAAGGCTTTCTCCACGCCCATGCCGGCAAACAGGAAAAAGGAACGCACCAGCCACATCGCCTGTTCCTCATCGGTGGAATCCATGAATTTCGCATCCGGCCCCTCCGCCGGCGGAGCCTGACTGCTCGCGTCCCAGCCGAATTCCGAAACCCACACCGCCTTCCCCGCCGCATGACGGTCACGCCACTTCAGCAGATCCCGGACACTGGAAAGATAGGGCACCGCCGGATTTTCCGGATACGTGCGCCGCCAGGTCGGCCATTGATCCTGGATCGCATACCGGTGGATCCGGAGCACATCGTAAAGCTCCCCCATGTCCTTGAAAAGATCCGCCGCTTTCCAATAACGGTCACTTTTCCCCGCCTCCACATTGCACGAGGCGATCTTCAATTTGGGGTCACCCGCGCGGATGCCCCGCGCCATCGCGGAAAACACCTGCTGCCATGCTGCATCTTCATAAAGTCCCGGCTCGTTGCCAATCTCCACGACCTCCACCATGGGCCACTTGCCCCCTGGTCCAAAGTGCTGGGCAAAACTCCTTCCGTAGGCTTCTGCGTCCTTCACCGGATCTTTCCACTGTTTGCCCAATTCATCAATATTCAGGCACACGCTGATCTTCAGCCCCTCCTTCCGCCATGACCCATACACCTTTTCCCATGAGACCCGGTTCTTGGCAAAAGGCCACTCCGGCAGCACGCTGGTGTCCTCCGCCAAATCCCATCCTGCCGGATGATAGTCCCGCACCCAGCCGCAGACCGGCTGGTAGAGCTCCGGTTTGAAATTCACGGTGTGCCCGCACAGCCCGACAAAATCCCGGAACAAGGGAGCTTCCCCCGCATGGATGGGGCCAGTGCTGAGGGTCAGCAGGAGTATCAGACGCCACATTTTCATGCCGCCCCCTCTAACAGCCCATCCAGGCCTTGGCAACCCTATGAAATCCGTAAAGCATCCCCCGGCGCCCCGGGTTTTGGTCTTCCCGGCGGGACCGGCTCCGGACCGCCAGCGGCCGCGGGCCCACCCGCCTATCAGTTGCGCTTCCGGAAGAGTCGGACCATCGTGCGGAGGCAGGACTGGGCTCCTTGCCCCTGCCCGCCACTTCGTTCTCTTCCCCGCAACACGAACAATCAGCGTTCCGCCGTCTCCTGCCATGGAATCCATCCCCTTCTATTTTGACAGTGTCCACGGCGGCTTCAGCAGCTGCGCTGGACTGCTGCATGTCACCCGGGACGGCTTGCGCTGCGAATACCGCGTCGACGTGGGAGGTTTGGGTCTGAAGACGGACGCAAAGGAGGCATCGGTCGCGCTGGATGAAATCGAATCCATCGAATTCAAGCGCGGCTGGTTCAGAGGGAAAGCCATGATCCGGCCGAGGAGCCTCAAGCTGTTGGACCGGTTTCCCACTTCGGGGGATGATTCGATCGTGTTGTACTTCAAGCGGAAGGACCGGGCGCAGGCAGGATATCTGATGTCGGAAATTGCCCTCAAACTCGCGCAGAGCCGGTTGGATTTTTAAGGTGTCAGCCACCGCACCGGAACCTCGCTCTGGTGGCTAGGTTTTCCGCTTCGTCCAACGGTTCACCGGTTTTTCCAGCGGCGGCAGCCCCATCACCTCGCGGTAGGTCTTGAAATGCACCTTGCACACCCGTGGCAGAAAATCCACGCCCCGCGCCGCGAGGATTTGTTTGGCCACCGGCTTCACGATGGTCGCCCCCCGCGGCAGGGTGATCCCCAACCGTGCCGACGCTTCGGCCATCCAATCAATAAACCGCTCCCGCGCCAGAATCGATGCCGCCGCCACCGCGACGTCACTCTCCCCTTTGGTACGCTGGTCCAGCTGGATCTTCTTTCCCCCCGGCCCCAACGCCTTCTTGAGCACACTCTCATGGGCGAACTGATCACTCAACGCCCGGGGGCAATCAGGCCGCTGTTTCAGCAATTGCTCAATCACCGTGCTGTGCCCCCAGGCCAACAGCCGGTTCAGATTGCCCGCCTCCCCGTAAAGATGGTTGTAGCGCTCTGGCCCCAGGCTCACAATCTCATACGCGACACCGGGCGTGCTCCGCACCACTTCCGCCAGAGACCGGATCTTCGCATCGGACCCGATTGCCTTGCTGTCCTGCACCCCCGCCGCGATCAATTCCCGCGCAATCTCCGCATCGGTATAAACCCCCGCAATCACCAGCGGGCCGAAAAAATCCCCCTTCCCGCTCTCATCGATCCCAAAGTGCGGCGCATACATCTCCGGTTGAGTCACCTCCTCATAGCCCAATTCCGCGACACCCAGCACCTCCGGCTCCAGGATGAACTCCACAAACTCCCCCAGGCCTTTCCCCTGCACCACCACCTTCGGCCCCTTTTCATAGACCACCACATTCACGGAACCCTTCTTTGCGGCAAAGAGGGCCCATTCCTTCTTCTCAAAGGCAAACCCACGCTCTTCCAGAATTCCACGAAGCTTCCGCACCTGCTCCATCGTCAGGGGTTTGGTATAAGTATTCGGCACCGGCATCTTCTCAGGCTGGCACACCTCCGCGGCGGTGCGAGGGGAAAGCGGCGGGGAGCCCACCTATCATTTCCGGGGACAGGGGTCACCGGGCTCCCTTCCCTGAAGATGACTTGAGCAGGAGCCGGCAGTCACTCGAAACGGGCTTCCGTGAAGTCGATTTGGTAAATCATGCCCTCGTAACCGATGGCGTAAAGACGGCCCGCTTCATCCTCGCTGAAGGAAACGACCCGTTGCGGCACGGTGCCGATCTGGCGGGCCCTTTTCAAAATACCGTTTTCCAGCGTCAGCCCGAAGAGACGCCTGGACGTGAAATCCGCGCAAACATACACGCCGTAAAAGGACGAGTTTTTATCGCCGCGGTAAACCTGTCCGCCGGTGATCGAATTGCCGTATTTACGCCGGTAGGCAAAGACGGGTTTGGCGAACGTCACGCCCTCCTTCCGGAACTGGTTGGAGAATGGTTCAAAACCTTCGAAGACATTCCAGCCATAGTTTTCCCCGCGACGTATAATGTCCACCTCCTCCACCCGGTCCTGCCCCACATCGGCCAGCCACAGATCGCCGGTGAGGCGGTCGAAGCAGAAACGCCAGGGATTGCGCAGACCATACGCCCAGATTTCCGGTCTCACCCCGGGCTGGCCGGTGAACGGGTTATCCTTCGGAATCGCATAAGCCAGGCCGGCTTCGGCGTGGTCCACATCAATACGCATCATTTTACCCAGCAACAGCTGGAGATTCTGCGCGTGACCGTTAGGATCGTGGTGTGGTCCGGTGTCCCCCATCACGATGTAGAGGAAGCCATCCGGCCCAAATAAAAGGCAGCCGCCGCTGTGATCCTCCGCCACACTGGCGATCTTCAGGATGAGGCGGGGGGCTTGGCCGGAGTCGCCTTTGAATTCCGCGTCGAACTGCTTTTCGACGATGTGGGTGGTGACTTTTCCCTCCTCCAGAACCTGGTAAAAAAGATAATACTTCCGGTTCTCCCGGAACTTCGGATGAAACGTCATGTCGAGCAATCCATTCGGCCCACGCTCACTGAAGACTTCCGCCGGGAGATCGGCAAACAGCGTTTTTTCCTCACCGGCGGCGGTTTTTTCCACCCTCCAGATCATTCCTTTTTGATGGAGGACGAAAAACACATTCCCGGATCCGGGGAGTTGATGAAGAGAAGTCAGGCCACTCTCCACCTTGGAGCGCGGGAGTTTGAAATCAGTGGTAAAGAACGGCTGGACCTTCACCGGTTTGGCCAGTTCCGGGAGGTCACGTGGCATCCCGTGATCACTCACAAGGGTGGATTCCGCCTGCTTCAAGGTGGTCAGGTATTCAATGACGTCGTTGAATTCCTGCACCGTGAGATTCGCATGGAGCCCCTCGGGCATCAACGAAAGGGGAAGCCCCGATTGTTCTTTGATCTCGGCAATTGCGATCGAAACCAACTTTCCGTCCACCCCCATCAGCTGCAGTCCGGCGTCTGTTTTCTGTTTCAGGGTCCCTTGAAACAGGGCTCCTGCTTTCGTTTCCACCACGACGGTGCCGTAGCCCGGAGCGATGGTTGAAGAGGGATGCAGCACCGCTTCCACGAGATCGCGCCGCCCGAAGGCGTCCCCGGCAGCGAACAGATCGGGACCCGCCTTGCTGGCGCTGCCATCCACCGAATGGCAGCTGGCGCAGATCAGCCTGGGGTCGTTGAAAAGTTTCCTGCCGCGCCCGGCATCTCCCTCGTGGGTGAGCGCATGCCTGCGGTAGGCTTCCAAGTCCGGGACCTGGGCGGATGCGGAAAGTCCGGCCATTCCCACAAAGGCCATGAGCAGAGGAACAACGGGGAGAGGGCAGTGCGGGACTTTCATGGAACTCCGGAAAGGGGGAATTTGGCCATGGACTTGTCAACGCCCTAAACCACGCCGATGGGAGTATCCGTGCGGCACATTATCTTCGCTGCCTCCAAATGACCAGAGAAGTGGCAGAACGATCAAACGTTGTGCCTTCATGAACATGAGACTCCAATTCCAACGCATCACAATCCCAAGCCCAATGCGTGGCGTCCGGCGGGCTGTATTTTGTTTTGCCATCAGCAGCGGTGCGCTGACCGCCGGAGCATTCACGCCGGCGGATGCGGACACGATGTTCGAAGCCCATACCAAAGCCTTTTTACGAAGAGAAGGACGGACACGCCTGGTTCAAGGAATCCACGGAAGGAGGCAAGGTCTCCTACTGGATGCGTGCGGAGCAACTGGAGATGGTGCTGGATGCCTGCGAACGTACCAAAAACACGGAGCAGATGGCGATGTTCACCAAGCTGTTCCACGGCTTTCTGGCCGACCATGGCAAAACGTGGGAGCGCAATGAATTCAATGACGACATCATGTGGATGGTGATCGCCTGCACCCGGGGGCATCTGCTCAGCGGCAAGGCAGAGTTTCTTGACGCGGCCCGGAAGAATTTTGATTTATGCTATGCCAGGGCGATTTCAACGGACCTCGGCGGCGGCTTGTGGTGGAAGACCGACAACCAGTCGAAGAATGCCTGTGTGAATGGGCCCGGAGCCATCGCCGCGTTTCTGCTGTATCAGGCGACGAAGGAGGAGGCCTACCTGACAAAGGCCAAGGAGCTCTTCACCTGGCTTCGCGGCACCTTGTTTGATCCCGCCACCGGCCGCGTTTCCGATAACATCCACCTCGGCGGACGGGTGAACCGCATGGCGCTGACTTACAACCAGGGCACCTTCGTCGGTGCAGCCAATCTGCTCGGTTACCCCGATGAGGCCAAACTGGCCGCAACCTTCACCATGAATGAACTGTGCCGTGAGGGGTATTTCCCCCGCGCCGGTGAAAAAGGCGACGGCGGTGGCTTCAACGGTATCGGCGCCCGGTGGATCGCCCGGTTTATGAAGGACCGGAACGAATCCAGCACCTTCGGGCCGTGGCTGCAAAAGAACGCCGAAGCCGCGTGGCAGGCCCGCCGGACCTCCGATAATCTGACCTGGCCGCGCTGGCCACAGCCCACGCCGGAGGGAGTGCGGTATTCCTGGGGATCCAGCAGTGCGGTGGTGCTGTTGCAGGTCACGCCACCGCAGGATCCGGCCAAACCGGAAAATGCTCCGTGAGACATCTGCCAACGAAGCGTTCTAAAAGATAAGACCCGGCCCCCTCCCATGATCCGAAGAATTCCATACCAGACGATGATCGGGGTCCTTTGCGCCCTCGCCTTCATTTCCGTGGGAGAGGCCGCGCTGCCGAAGCCGAAGAAAAAAACCGGAACTGAGGTCTGGTGGTCGCTGAAACCGGTCGTGCGGCCTGACGTGCCAGACGGTCCGGAAATCAATCCGATTGATCGTTTTATCCACGCGGAAATCAAAAATCGCGGACTCAAAGCCGTGGGGGCGGCGGACAGGTTATCGCTGCTGCGCCGCGTCCATCTGGA
>JAYUWQ010000334.1:0-1896 GCA_043753485.1 bacterium | reverse complement strand
ACCGCCACTGTGGGGAGCCCCGAACCGTGGACAAGGTTCCGTTTCCGGCAGAAAAACCGGGCCGTCGTCCCCTGCTTCAGACCGTGGGCGGCGGGACCGGATAAACCGGACCACGCCAAAACCCGCGGCGAGGCCCAAGGCAGTCAGGATCACCACGGAAACCACGGGGTTTCCCCACCAGTGGCGGCCTGGATTCCGGGAATCCCCGGCATCCGCCGGCTTGGCAGGAAGGCTGCGGGCCAGCCAATGCAGACGGACCGACATCTTATAGCAGAATCTTTCCAGCTGCTCCGTGGGCCCGGAAACCCGGGCCGCCTCCACGACGGAGGCATCCACGATGGAGCGCAGCACTGCCGCGGTGTAGGTGGCACGCGCCCCGGGACCAAAAATAGCAAGGGTGCGCTCCGGCTGCTGGTAAAAATAGAACACCAGCAGGGTATCGTCGGATTCCCCGGACCACTGGCGGCGCAGCGCCTGAGGATCAAAATCCGACGGCAATTGCTGCCCGGGCCCGAAGACCAACAGAGTGGTGCGGAACACACATTGATCATTCAGCCATCGTTGCACCAATGATTCCATCTGCCCACCGGCCCGGTTTTTTACTAGCTGCTGCGGATCCACCAAAACCCCCACGGGTTGCTGCAGGGTATACTGCCCCATGAGTCCGGGCCCGAGCGGAACCACGGCCTTGGCATCCAGCGCCAAGCCCGGGCCGCCTTCCCCCGGGAGGGTGGAATCAAGGATCAGGGGGCCCTGGACCGGCTCAGGCTGCAGCGGCCAGATCTGCGGAGGAAAAAGACCGCCCCCCTGATTCGCCGGGCGGGTCCGGTCCCTGATCCCGGTGAGTTCCTGACGCATCCATCCGGGAAGCTCGATGAGGGAATCGTCCCACGGAATCGGATTGTCAGGAAGGAATTCCACCCCTTCCTCCAATTCGCCGGTCCGGTCGTGCCCGCCGGCTTCCGGCAAGGCCGTCAAACGCCCGGCGGAGGCCAGGAGCACCGCGCACCCTATCGGAAAGCAGAAGTTCACCGGCGGTCAGGGTTGACCCGCCTGGCAGCGGGGCGGGTTCGGCGGCTCGGGCGCCCGGCGGCAGCGGCGGGAACGACCTCCGCAGGAGGCCGTTCCGGCTCCAGGGGGGATGCTTCGGGCATGGATTCCGTGAGGGAAACCTCCCCCGTCCTGACGAGCGGAGGAAACCCGGCCGATACCGCCTCCGGCACCTCAACTGGCCACCGCCGGGGATTCCGCAGGGCCTCCCGCGCCACCCGTTTCAACAGCCCGCCCAACTGAGCAGTGATGGTCCGCAGCGCCGCCGGGTAGTCCGCCCGGCCGAAGTCTTTGGCAGCGGATTTCAGCACCAAATCCAGCTCCTCCTGGCCCATCAGACTTTCCAGGAAATAACCGCCCGCCAGGACTGCCGTGCCGCCACGGGGGTCCACCACCAATAGCAAGCCCCTCTCGTTGGGTTGGAGGCCGTCAAGGTCGGACACGGCGGCATGATTCAACAACCAGAAGGCAAATTGCCGCGGGCTGGCCGGAGGCGGCAGCGCCCCCAGATACACCAGGAAAAACAACTGCGGGAACCGCCGGCCAAAGTCATCCAGCGAGTCCAGGATCGCCTGCCGTTCCTCCGGCACCAAGCTGCTTTCCACGTCCATCAAGCGCTCCGCCACTACTGCCTCCGAGCCATACAAACCACGAGCCACCTGCAGGGAATACCCGCAGTGCGGACAGGATGTTGCCCCCGGTGCGGCCTTTTGGACACAACGCGGGCACTTCATGGAAAACCGCTCATTCAATGCCGTCATTAAATCCGGCCAGGAGTTGCCGTCAAACTCTCCTGCAATTCCCCTGCAAGTCTGCCTCCCTCCGGTTCAGGGCCGCCCAGCCGTC
>JAYUWQ010000333.1:0-1898 GCA_043753485.1 bacterium | reverse complement strand
GCCAATTGGCTCGCCGGGAAGACGCGGGCCGGATCGGCGATGCGGGTCTTGCTGGAGAGGTAAAGCGCACTGGCGATGACAGAGAGCGCCAGGAAGATGCCGAGGAAAACAGGTGCTTTTTTCATGGGTTCAGGCGGCTGGAGGGGTAACAGCGGTGCGGCGGATGAAACGGCCGAGCTTGGTGAGGAAGGTGATCAGAAGTCCGACGGTGGCGGCGATCATACTATAGAGCGGCCATTGGTCGGAAGGGTTTTTGACGACGGTGAGGACGCTGTATTTTTCCTGTCCGGGGGGAGACTGATCATCAAAGCTGGTTTGATAAGCCACATAACCACTGTCCCGGAGCGGGTTGTTCATCCAGATGCGGAACTTGGTGTCCTTGCCCTCCGCATTGGTCATGGTGACATGGCTTTCATATTCCTTGGCCTTGCGGGTGCCGGGATAATATTCGGCTTTGAAGTCGTCCAGCTTGAGCGAGAAGGGTACTTCCCATGTCTCCCGGGTCAGGTTGACGGCGAATTGACGGTCGCCCACCGCGAAGGAAAACGGCGCATCGGCACGGGTAACAATCTCCCCGTTGCGGATGACCTGGGCGAGCAAGGTGGAACCGACAGTTTTCCCTGACAAATCGACGGCATCAAGAAAGACGCCGGCCATGTTGGCTTCGTGCTGCGGATTTACCGGCAGGGGACGCAGCGTATAACCATCAATATTGCGCGACCCGGCCAGGACGCTGGGGTCGCCGGTGGTGGTGATGGTGGCGTTTTTCTGGTAACCGGAAACCTTCAGTTCAAAGGGCCAGCCGGTGCGGTGGAAGGTGGTGATTTCCGCCGGGGAATCGGTGCGGAAAGCGGTCTCGTGGATCATATAGATCCGGGAATCAGCTCCACCGGCTTCGCGCACTTCCAGCACCCAGTCCTGGAAAGCCTGGACGCGATTGCTGCTTTCCCCTTCGAAGATGCGCATGTGGCCCTCCTGTTTGTAATAGAGGGAAACCGCTCCGGCGGCGATCAGGCCGAGCATGGAAAGGTGGGCGATGACGTTCCCGACGGTGCGCCAGTTCTTGCGGATGCGGATCACCCCGCCCGCCAGCAGATTCACAAACATCACGGCCAGCAGGAGGGCCATGCCGGGCAGTGGAATGAAGCCCAGCAGCCAGTGTTCCCGGGGCACCACCCAACTCGTGAAATAGATGTTCAGGCTCTGGTAGAGCCCGAGTGTTTTCTGGCTGAAGGTCCCGAGCAGGGTCAGCAGGATCATCAACAGGAAAACCACCACGGCGATGTGGTAGGATCCGATCAGGGAAAGAATTCGGTCCATCATCCCGGCGCGGCGGCGCGGGGTTTCAGGAGGGGAAAGAGTGGGGGATTCGGCGGACATGGGGACCTGGGGAAAGAAATCGGAAGTCAGGTGACAGCGGTCAGGAATTACTGGCCGGCGGCGGGCGTGCCGGCGACCCCGAGGGACTGCGCGAAGGCATCGAACCTGGCGGCATGGGCGGCCACGAGGGCTTCGGGGCCGGTCAGCTTCAGGGTGAAGAGGAAACCCGGGGCTTCAAAAATGGCGCCCAGCATCCGGTAACCCGGTTTCGGCGTGGAGGCCGCCATCATGGGGCCGGAACCGCCCGTGAATGTTCCGGTGATATCAAGGAAAGGCACCGGCCGTGCAAACACGGTTTTGGTGGGCAGGGCCGCGAGTTCGCTTTCGGTCAGCGGGGGCTGATCCATTTGCTTGCGCCAGCGGTTGAAGTTATCGAGGACCCCGCCGCCGCCATTCACGGGCAGGAGCGTCAGGTAGGCTTCCCCCTCGCGGCCGGGGCCAAAATCGAAATTGAGATGGCGGAATTCCGTGGCGGAGAGGAAATTCCAGCCTTCCGGGGTGGTCCAGCGCAGCATCGA
>JAYUWQ010000332.1:0-12666 GCA_043753485.1 bacterium | reverse complement strand
CCGTTTTGACATGCAGCAGGATGATGCCGGACAGATCATCACTTCGGGGACGGTCCGTCAGACCAGGGTCCATGATGCTTTCCGTCATCGCGCCCAGGAGCGCCATCTGGCGGTATTGCGAGGTCAAGGACCGGGCGCTGTGCAGCCAACGGCGCTCATCGACGGCCGCCAACTCCTGCATTTCCTCCTCGTTTTCCTCCCACGCCGCTTCGATGCGTTCCTCGGTCACTTCGTGGGTCGCTCCCCCGCATTTCTTAAAGGCCAGCCACGCCCACAGTCCGTAAAAAAACACCAACCCGCGGTCATCGCGGTCCGCGATCGCTTCCTCCGCGGCCTGGAGAAATCCGGCCAGCACCGGCTGCCCGGCCCGGAACTGCGCGACGTGGATCGCCAACTTCTCGTCGTCCTCGGTATTCAGTTCATTCCACGCATCAGTCACAGCGCTGGGCGGCACGGTAGGCATGGGTCTATCTTACCCACGATCCCCCGCCAGTCAGGGGTTTCTTTTTCAAAAATCCGCTTCACCTTCCCGCCCTTCAATTTTCCGACTTTCCCCAGACCACCATGAGCAGCGACCGACGCAAGCCCTTCCCCTTCGATGAATTCGAGCCCCGCTGGCAGCAGCGCTGGGATACCGAAAAGACCTTCCGCACCCCTGGGCCCGGCGATGCGGACTTCGATGCCTCCAAGCCGAAATATTACGTGCTCGACATGTTCCCTTACCCCAGCGGGGCGGGCCTGCATGTCGGCCATCCGGAAGGCTACACCGCCACCGATATCCTCGCCCGCACCAAGCGCATGCAGGGCTGCAACGTCCTGCATCCGATGGGCTGGGACGCCTTCGGCCTGCCCGCCGAGCAATACGCCATCAAAACCGGCCAGCACCCCCGCGTCACCACCGAGGCCAACATCGACAACTTCCGCCGCCAGCTCAAAGCGCTCGGATTTTCCTATGACTGGGACCGCGAAGTCAACACCACCGACCCCGGCTACGTCCGCTGGACCCAGTGGATTTTCCTCCAGCTCTATCATTCGTATTTCTGTGAGGAAACCCGCAAAGCCCAACCCGTCACCCAACTTGAAGCCAAAGGCTGGACCCGCGAACAAATCGACGCCGTCCGCCTCGCCTTTGTCCACGAGGCGCCCGTGAACTGGTCCCCGGATCTCGGCACCGTGCTGGCGAATGAGGAAATCGAGGAATGGAAAAACAAAGGCCACACCGTTGAGCGCCGCCCCCTGCGTCAATGGATGCTGCGCATCACCAGCTACGCCGAACGCCTCATCGACGAACTGGAACCGCTCGACTGGCCGGAAGGCATCAAGCTGCTCCAGAAAAACTGGATCGGAAAAAGCGAAGGCGCGGAAGTGGAGTTTAAGATTCAAGGGTTCAGGGTTCAGGGTTCAGAAGGGACCACACCGCTGGATGGTTCTGAATCCTTGAATCTGAACTCTGAAACCTCCGTAACCGTCTTCACCACTCGCCCTGACACCTTGTTCGGCGCCACCTACATGGTGCTGGCTCCCGAACATTCGCTGGTTGCCGGAATCACCACGCCGGAACAAAAAGCTGCCGTCGAAGCCTACGTCCAAGCCTGCGCCAGCAAGTCCGACATGGACCGTGGCGACCTGAACAAGGACAAATCCGGCGTCTTCACGGGAGCCTACGCCATCAACCCGGTGAACCAGGAAAAGATTCCCGTCTGGATCGCCGACTACGTCATGATGGGTTACGGCACCGGAGCTATCATGGCCGTCCCTGCGCATGATGAACGGGACTTCGAGTTCGCCAAAAAATTCAACCTTGCCGTAAGGCAAGTCGTGCAGGAACCCCGTAGCAAGGCCTTCCAGGCCTTGTCTCCCTCCCCAATCCACAAGCACCAAGGCGAAAACAAGCTCCCCCATTGGGAAACGGAAAACGCCATCTACGCCATAACATTCCGTCTCAACGACAGCGTCCCCAAAGAAGTCAGGGAAACCTGGGCTATTGAACGGGAGGACCTGCGCCTCAAATCCGAAAGCGGGAGTATCTCCGAGGAAGAGGCTAACCGCCTGACTTGGCTGCACTCCGAAAAAATCGAGGCCTGGCTGGATGCGGGCCATGGTTCCTGCGTGTTCCGCGATCCTGGTTGCGCCCAACTCATGGCGGATGTCCTCAATCATTTCGACGGACAACGCTACCGGCTGGACGCCTGGTGTGTCATGCCTAATCATGTGCATGTCGTGGTCATGCCGCACGCAGGCCATAGCCTGTCGGATATTGTTCATTCGTGGAAATCATATTCCGCGCAGCAGTTGAACCAGCGGCTCAAGACAGAAGGAACCCTATGGCAGTCGGACTTTTACAATCGGATCATCCGCGACGCGGCAGAGTTTGATGCTCAAAGACGGTATGTTGGAGGGAATCCTGCGGTGGCGGGGTTGATGGATGGGAAATGGGTGGATCTGAGGGTGTTGGGGGTGCCGGAACCTAAAGGCCTGGAAGGCCTTGCTACGGCTTATTGTGAACACGGTACAGCCGTGAATTCAGGCTTCCTCGATGGATTGCCCACCTTCGAGGCCAAGGCTGAAATGATCGACTGGCTCGAGTCCAAAGGACTAGGCAAGCGCCGCATTCAATTCAAACTCCGCGACTGGCTGTTCTCCCGCCAGCGTTATTGGGGCGAGCCGTTTCCGATCATCTGGGAAAATGGCAACCATGCCGGCATTCCGGATAGCGAACTCCCACTGCTCCAGCCGGATCTGGAAGACTTCAAACCCACCGGCGACCCGCGCGGGCCGCTCATCAAGGCCACCGATTGGATCGCCTACAGCCCCACCGCGCAGCGCGAGACCAACACCATGCCGCAATGGGCAGGCTCGTGCTGGTATTACCTGCGTTATTGCGATCCGAAAAACAGCGAGCGCCTCATCGGCAAGGAAGCCGAAGCCTACTGGCTGGGCGGCAGCGGCAAACCCGGCGCGGTGGACCTTTACGTCGGCGGCACCGAGCACGCCGTGCTGCACCTGCTGTATGCGCGTTTCTGGCATAAAGTGCTTTTCGATCTCGGTCACCTGAGCACCACCGAACCCTTCCAAAAACTCGTGAACCAAGGCCTGATCCTCGGCGAGGACGGACAAAAAATGTCCAAGTCCCTCCGCAACGTGGTCAGCCCGGATGAAGTCGTTTCCGAGTATGGGGCCGACTCCCTGCGCCTCTACGAAATGTTCATGGGCCCGCTGGACCAGGTCAAACCCTGGCAGATGAAAGGTGTGGAAGGCGTGAGCCGCTTCCTCGCCCGCGTCTGGCGTGTGGCTTGTGAGGAAAACCAGGCCGGTGAATGGGTCCTGAACCGAAAAATCACCGCGGACCCTTGTCAGGACAAAACCCTGCGCCGCGTGGCGCATCAGACCATCAAAAAAGTGACGGAGGACGTGGAAGCCCTCAGTTTCAATACCGCCATCTCCCAGATGATGGTCCTGACCAATGCCTTCACCGCCGCCGCCGCAGTGCCTTTGGCCGAATTCACCCAGCTCCTGCTCTGTCTGAATCCCTTCGCCCCGCATGTCACCGAGGAAATCAACGCCCGCCTCCAGGCCGTTTTCCCGCAGTTGCCCGCCGGTCAGCTGTGCCAGCAGCCCTGGCCGCAGTGGGACGAAGGCTCTCTGGTAGTGGACGAGATCGAAATCGTGATCCAGGTGAACGGCAAGCTGCGCGACAAAATCACCGTCGCCACCACCGCCACCGAGGAAGAAATCAAAACCCTCGCCTTCGCTTCCGCGCGGGTTCAGGAATTTGTCGGCACCGGCACCATCGTCAAAACCATCGTGGTGCCCAGGAAGCTGGTAAATATTGTGGTGAAGTGAGGAGGCTTATCGACAGGACCTGCCGGGCGTAGCTGCCCTGCAGGTCCTTGCTTTCCAGTCGATCAGCCGCGCGCGGTGCCCCACCTCCGGTGCACAAAGTTCTCCCAAGGGGAAAAGAGCAGCTTGTCCGCCAGCAGACCGATCAGCACGATCACCAGCATGATGCCGATCACCTGATCCATCGAGTTCAATTCGCGGCCGAAATGCAGCAGGTGGCCAAGGCCGTAGCCGTCGAGAATGGTGACGTAGATTTCAGCCGCCATGAGGGAGCGCCAGGCGAAGGCCCAGCCCTGTTTCATGCCGCTGATAACATAGGGCAACGAGGCCGGCAGGATCACGTGGGTCAGGGTATGCAGCCCCCTGGAGCCCATGGTGCGGGCTGCCCTGACAAAAAGTGGCGGCAGGTTTTTCACGCCATTGTCCACGGCGATCAGGACGCTCCACAGCGTGCCCATGATCACCACAAACTGCATCGCGGATTCCGTCTGGCCATACCACAGCAGGGCCAGCGGCACCCAACAGACACTGGGCAGGGTCTGCAGGCCCAGGGCCAGCACCCCGACGGTGTCGCTGAGATACTTGGACCGCGCTGTCATCAGTCCCAGCGGCAGGCCGATCAGGCAGCCGATGCCATAACCGATCAGGAGGCGCTTGGTGGTGACCCAGGCCGAGCTGGCCAGCGAGCCATCCGCGAGTGCCTGCAGCAGGTATTTTCCTACATCGCCGGGGGGCGGCAACAGCACCGGGGAATAACGGCCTGATGCCACGAGGGCCTGCCAGAGCCCGGCCAAGGCCACAAAAAAGAGGAGAGCGACTGTGAGACGTTTCATTTGGCAGGCAGGTGGGATTTCAAGGCACGGGTGATTTCAGTGGCCAGACCGGCCAGTTCGACGCTGTTGATGTCGCGCGGGCGCGGCAGGCCGATCACAAATTCCTCGCGGATGCGGCCGGGATTCGGTGAGAAGAGGATGACGCGGTCACCCAGGCAGACCGCTTCCCGCACGTTGTGGGTGACGAAGACGATGGTCTTCTTCCGGGCCGTCCAGATTTTCTGGATGTCCTCGTAGAGTTGCTCGCGGGTCATGGCATCAAGCGAGGCAAACGGTTCATCCATCAGCAGGACCCGCGGATTGGGAGCCATGGCCCGGGCGAGGGCCACCCGCTGTTTCATGCCCCCGGACAATTCGTGGACATTGCTGTGGGCGAAGCGTTCCAGCCCCACCAGATGCAGATAATATTTTGCCACTTCCTTGCGGTCCTTGTCGGTCAGGTTGGGTTTCAGCCTTAAGCCGAATAGCACATTTCCCATCACATCCAGCCATGGGAAAAGCGCGTGTTCCTGGAACATCACCATGCGCTCGCGTCCGGTGCCGGTGATCGGCTGGCCATCGCTGACGAGGCTGCCGGAGTCGGGGGTATCCAGTCCGGCGATGAGGTTCAGGAGGGTGCTTTTCCCGCAGCCGCTGGGGCCGACGAGGCAGACAAACTCGCCCTCGCCCACGGTGAGGCTGACGTGATCCAGGGCTTGGAGCCAGCCCCGCCGGGTGGTGAAGGATTTACTGACATCCTTCACCACCAGCTTGGCCGGAGCGATGAGTTCGAGGGCTTGGGTGGCGCTCATGGGAGGGGGCGGCATCAGGGTTTGACGAGGAGTTGATCAAGGGCCGGGATGTCCTTGAGGAAGCCGGCCTTCTGCGCACTGCCGACCATTTTATCAAGCGACGGGCGGGATACTTCATTGGTCAGGATGGTGCGGGCGAGCGCCCGGTCCACTACTGCATCACTGGGCGCGGCGGTGGTCAGTTCCTTCAGTTCGGCTTTGAGGAGCGCCTTCGCCTCTGCCGGGTGGGCGGTGATCCAATCCGTCAGTTCCCGGTGCGCGGCGGTGAGCTTTTTGACCAGTTCCGCCTGTTCCGCCAGGAAAGCGGCCCGCGCCACCAGCATGGTGACATTGGTCTCCCGGTCTTCCAGGAAGACAGTGGCACCGCCTTCGATCTCCAGCCGGCTCACCCACGGTTCCGCCGTCCAGACGGCATCGATCTCCCCCTTGGCCAACAAACCCAGCTGATCGGCGTTGGCGGTCGGGATCACGCTGACATCACCGCCGGTCTGGGTGACTTTAAATCCGTGCTCCACCAGCCAGGCGCGGGCTTGGACGTCCTGGGTATTGCCCAGCTGGGGAGTGGCCACCTTTTTCCCGCGGAAGTCCTCTGGCTTCAGAATTCCGGAAGCAGGCCGGACCACCAGCGCCGATCCCCCATTGGCGGCGCCGGCGAGGATACGGGGCTCCGCACCTTTGGATTTGGCGTAGGCATTCAGCACCGGGCTGGGTCCGATGTAAGTGACGTCGAGGGACCGGGCGAAAATCGCCTCGATGGCGGAAGGCCCGGCATTGTAAGTGAACCACTCGATGGTGGCCCCGAGGCGTTCCTCGAACCAGCCGTTCCCCTGCCGGGAAAGATGGTGCGCCACCAGAGCCTGCACATGGGTGATATTGGGGAAGTGTCCAAAGCGGATTACGGGTTTTCCACCGGTGGGGGCGGGCTTCCGGCCGCAGGCGGCCAGGCCGGCGCTGAGACCAATCGGCAGGGTATAGAGGAAGTTACGGCGTTTCATGATGGGGATGATTTGGGATTTGCATGGTGTTAAAATGAGAGGCGGATGCCGGTCAGAAGGGTGAGGCCTTCAAAGTCCCCGCCGTTGCCGCCGCCATCGAGGCGGGCGTATTCCGCCCCCGCCATGAGCTTCAGCCGATCTCCTTGGATGAAGTATTGCAGACCCAGATAGCCAGCCTGATAGCGGTCGCCGCGCCCGCCTCCGGTGAGTTGCGGCGCTTCGCGTTCGTAGCGGGACTGGGCCATCACGCTGTCAGGACCATCTCCGGTGGCGAAGCTGTAGCGGCCGACCAGTTGGAGCTTTTGCGGCAACAAATCCCACGTGGGCTGGATGAAAAAACCAAACACATCCGCTGCGTTTTCGCCGGTGCCGTAATAGGCCTCCGTCACCAGACTCCACCGGCCATCCTGCAACTGCAGGGTCGCCGACAGCAGGTCGTTGTAGCGGTTCAGCACGGTGTCTTCCGCTTCGTGATCGCTGTGCAGCCAATCCGCCCGGAAGTCCGCCTGTTTCAGCCCCCACGCGCCGCCGAAATGATAGCCAGCCCCGGCTCCGTAGCTGAGCCCGCCATCCAGTTGTCCGAATTCGCGGTCCACGTCATTGGAGTAAATTCCCGCCTGCCAGGTGAACTTCCCTGCCTGCCCCTCCAGCACTGCGCCCGTGGTCCGGTTCACCCGGAGTTGATTGAAAATCTGCGATCGTTCGAAAGTCGGTGTATTGTTGGTGGAAGCCAACCAGTCATACCCCCCGATCTGCGGTTTCTGGCGGCCCAGGGTCAGGGCGAAGTCATCCGACGGTTTCCATTTCAGATATGCATCCACCAGCCCTCCGTAGCAGGGATCGAAGGCATCATTGCTTTCCGCATCGAGCCGGAGTTCGATCTTTTTGCTGAAAAGTTTGGCATCGAATCCAAAACGGGTGCGGCGGTTTTCCCAATCACCGGCATCGCCCTGATCGGAATCCAGCCAGTGATACTGACCGTGATAGCGGCCGCGCAGTTTGAACTCCTGCAGGATCGGGTTGTGGTCGTTTTTATAGAGGGTGGCCAACCCCCATAACTGATCGAAGGCGGATGGTGGCGCGTCCGCCGGGGCGGGAGTCCTGACCAGCAGTTGGGAGTCTCCGGCGAAGGCGAGGGCGGCCGTCAAGAGGAGGAGGAGGAGCACCGGGGCAAGACGGCCCGCAGGGTGGTTGGTTTTTTGAGGAATGAACATGATTTTGATAGGTTTTTCCGGTGCGCAACAATCCGCGGTGGGCGGTCATGGGGCGCTGGTGATGGAGGGGGACCTCCGGTGTGACCGGTAGGCAGGGACAAAAACACGGGGCAGCGGGCGCCGGGACTTCCGGGCGGGAAGAGCGGGCGGGGCCTTGACTGACGCTTCCGGTGGTCCGGTCAGAATCGCGGGCAATGGCAGCAGGACGCTGCGGGAATCGGGGGCACAAGGATCAACCCTTGACGGAGGGGCCGTCCGCCGGGGAGGACGGCAGGCGGGTTTTTTCGGTGGCCTCCACCGTGGTGACGCGGCCGTCGTGGACCACGATCTGCACCGAGCCGAAGCGCATCGCTTCCACTTTGCGCTTCACCAGATCCAACCAGACGCTGGCGGCGTCCGGCAGGGAATTGACGTCAGGAGGATTCATCGGGCAGGGGAGAACAGGGGTTCGGATAGAAATGTGAGGAATCCATCAGCGGGATCGGCCCGGCGGGTCCCGTCCGGCACCGGGGTGGGCTGGGCCGGGACTTCAAAAGGCAGGGGGCCGCCATCGCGCAGGATTTTCAGCAGCGTCACCTCGACGACATTGCCGAGGGTGTAGCGGTCAAGGATGTTGGCGATGGCATTGCGCACGTCGATCATGATCATGCGCAGGCCGCAGTGGGCTTCGTCCGGACAGGTGCACTTTTCATAATCCGTTTCACTGGCGCATCCAATCGGAGCGAGCCGGCCATCAATCAGGCGGACCAGTTCCCCCATTTTGATCTGGTCCATCGGTTTGGCGAGCAGACAGCCGCCATGCTTGCCCCGGCGGCTTTCCACATAACCGGCCTGACGCAACTCGCCGAGGATTTGCTCCAGAAACTTGAAGGGCACATGCTCGGCTTCCGCCAGTTGGGAAACACTCAGCACTTCCTTGCCCAAACGGTGCGCCACTCCCAGCCGGATCAGGGTCCGCAGGGCGTATTCTCCTCGTTTGGTCAATTTCATGGTGGCCCAGTAGTATTTGCTGAATGTATACTGTGCAAGTAGGAATTAATAAAAAGTTCCAATTTTGGTTTATAACCGGTTTCAGAACAGCTCGCCGGTCGCCGGAGCAGCGGCGAATTCCGTCAGGACCGCTTCGGCCGCCCGCCGCCCTGAAATCATGGCCCCATTGATCGAAGCAGTGGCGTGGTGGTCGCCCGCCACAAAAAGGCCCGGAGCCAACCGGGCGGGCCGGCCTTCAAAACGGGGATTCACCTGGGCCGGCACCGGCAACGCCTGGGGAATCACCTGCTCGCGCAGCAACTGCCAGTCGTCCGTGATGGGGCCAAACCAGTCGCGCAACTGCCGGCGCACTGCTGCTTCATCGTCCCATCCTTCCATCCCGGGCAAAGTGGTCACATTGAGCAGCGCCTGACCCATCGGGGCGTAGTCGCGGCTCACATTGCTCAGCCATGCCGCATTGTTGATAGGGCCTACTCCATTTCCGTTGAGGTAAAGCACCGGGTCGGCATGGGATGCCGCGAGCGCGGCAAACCACCAACTGCGCACCATCCGGGATTCCACCGGCGGCAAAAGCGTCCCTGTCAGGACCGCTGCCGTGTTGGCTTCGGTCGCCACCACGACGGCCCGCGCGGTGATTTCCCCGCCGTCTGCCAGCCGCACCTTCAAGGAGTCCGCCTGCAGGGCCTCCACCCGGGAATGCAGCCGCAGCGTCCCCCGGGGCAATGTTTCCGCGATTTGCCGCGGAATCTCCTCCATGCCGAGGGCGGGCACAACGGTCTGCCCGGTAGCGAACAGCCGGTAAAGGGACTCGAACCACCGGCTCCCCGCCTCCAGTTCGCGGTCGAGGAGGACCCCCGCCATGAAGGGACGGAAAAACCGCTCGATCATCGGAGGGGAAAATCGTTGCTGAAGCCAGGTCAACGTGGAAATCTCCGGTTGGCGCACCGGGGGCTGGGCCAGGCCTGCATTCAACCGCAGACTGAGCAGGCCCGCCTTCACTTTGTCCCATGGGGTTCCCACTGGATTGGGAAAACTCCGCAGCGCGTCCCAGGGTTCGTGCCAGGGATCGGCCATCCGATGCCACTGCTGCCCGACCCGCACCAGGCTGCCCGCGTAAAACGGCTTCAAATTCAAGGCTTCGTAGTCCAAAACCCGCCGGGCTTCCGGGTAAGCGGTCAGCAGGACCTGAAATCCCCGGTCCAGCCGGAAACCGTCCACCACATCCGTCCGGATCCGTCCCCCGACTCCATCGGACGCCTCCAGCACTGTGACCCGCACTCCGCTCTCCACCAGCCGGCGGGCGCAACAAAGCCCGGCCAGTCCGGCTCCGATGATGATCACTTCAGTGCGCTCCATTGTCATTCATCCGAAAGCCCCAGCCCCGTTCCTGCGCAAGCGTCCCGCCTGAAAAGAAACAACTCCGGGCGCCGTTTTACCAGCGACCCGGAGTTGCTATTCCCCCCCAAGAGAATAATTAGAGATTAGTGAAATCTGAGGCGCGTGGCAAGATATTTCGATGAGTTTTTGATAAATTTTTCCGCGCGGCAATTTTTCTTAAACGCCTGAACAGTCTCCGCCCCGTTCACAGATCGGCCAGCGCCTGTTTTCCCCGCGCCCGGACCATGGGATCATCCCGGTCCCGGTCGGGCAACCTCAGTCCCATGGTCAGCATTTGTTTCGCGGAAGTCTCATCGTCCAGTTCCGCATAGGTCATGCCCAGATCAATGTAACTGGCCATCCGCGCCGGATTCAGGGCAATCGCCCTTTTGAAATACGCTGCCGCCTCCCCATAAGAGGCCGGAGGCAATGCCCCGTAAATCATCCGGGCCAAGGCCCGCTTCACCGGATTCAGTCCCGCCATTTCATAGTGCCATGATCCCAGCACGTAGCATCCCAATTCATGATCCGGCTTCAACCGCAGTGCCTGTTCCGCGGATTCCTTGATGAGCCGTGACCAGGCAATCTGGACCTTGGTATCCTGAAACCGTGCCAGCCTCCCGTAACAAATGGCCAGGGCCACGTGGGTATCCGCGTCCTTCGGGTCCTCCGCCACACTCCGCTGCGCGTAAGCCAGCGCCTTTTCCCCTGCGGACCGCTTTCCCGCCTCCGTCGGCTCATCATTCATGGAAAGCCCATATTGTTTGGCCAGCCGGTGCAGCAACGCCGCCGGGGGTGGCCCGAGTTTCTCCCCTTCCAAATAGGCTGCCAAGGCTGCCTTGGTCTGCTGCTGCGCATCCAATTCATCGCCACGGTTCATCCATCCGGTCACAGACTGCGCCTGACAAGCTGCGGCACTCATCCAAACCAGCAGCAACCCCATGCCGAACCCAAGGCAGGGAAGGAAAAACCGGGGAGTCGTTTTCATCCCTCTACTATCGCCCCAACCCCGCCAGCGGATGCCGCCGGGAGAGCGATCGCCATTTTTAATCGTTCATTCCGCGCTTCCGGGTGGAATCGTCCAGCCTGCGTTGGGGTGGAATAGACGTTGGGAATGCGGGGTCGACTGTGTTTGGGTCCGGAGGGTCGCATGGACCAGACTGATCCCATCCCAGGAAGCAAGTCGAACTGGACCGTGGCCACTGCCTGCAGATATTGCATCGACCGCACACCCCCAGCATGTCCGCCCCCCGTGTCATTTTCCACCTCGATATGGACGCCTTTTATGCGTCGGTGGAGCAGCGTGATCAGCCCGAGTGGCAGGGGAAACCGGTGATTGTAGGCGGGCCGCCGGAGCGGCGCGGGGTGGTGTGCGCGGCCAGTTATGAAGCCCGGAAATCCGGGGTGCGCTCGGCCATGGCCAGCGTCACGGCGGGGCGGTTGTGCCCGGAGGGGATTTTTGTCAGGCCCCGCATGGAGGTTTACCGGGACGAGAGCCATGCCATCATGGAAATCGTCCGCCGGTTTGCCGGGGAGATGGTGCAGCAGGTTTCGGTGGATGAAGCCTATCTGGATGTCACAGCCCGGCTTCCGGCCATCGCGGACCATGATGCCCTGCTGGGCAGCGCCCAGCCCTTGGCCCGCGAAATCAAGGAGGCCATCCGTCAGGAACGCCACCTCACCGCCACCATCGGGATCGCGCCGAACAAGCTGCTGGCCAAGATCGCGTCGACTTCCTTCAAGCCGGACGGGCTGACCCTGGTGCCGGAATCGGGCAAGGCGGCCTTTCTGCGGCCCCTGCCGGTCGGGGCCATCCACGGGGTGGGCCGGGTCACCGAAGCGGCCCTGCAAAAAGCAGGTTATCAGACTATTGCGGACCTCCAGGATACCACCACCGATCTGCGCTCGCTGGTGGGTTCGTGGGGGCGCGAACTCAAGCGCATGGCCCATGGCGAGGACGACCGGCCGCTGGACCTGGGCGATGAAGTCAAAAGCATCAGCAGCGAAAACACCTTCGCCCGTGACACAACCGACCGTCCGGTGCTGCGCGTCTGTCTGCGGGAACAGGCCGAGGAACTGGCACAAAAACTAGCCAAATACCGGCTCGCCGCCAGCACGGTGTCGGTCAAAGTCCGCTACGGCGATTTCACCACCCTGACGCGCCAGTTCAGCGTGGAGGAACCGCTTGAGGATGCCGCCACCATCTACCGTTTTGCCTGCTGGCTGCTCGCCCGGCACCAGTTGGTCAAACGGCCGCTGCGGCTGCTGGGTCTGGGATTGTCAGGGTTGCAGGAGGTGAACCTGCGGCAGTTGACGCTGGGGTTTAAGTAGGAGCGCCGCCGCCAAAAAAATGCCGCCGGTGACAACACCGGCGGCATGGGTTTTTGAAGTTCCCGGGGGGTTTCGGGAAACTGGGTTCCTGGACCGGTTATTTGGCAGGAGGAAGGATCACGGTATCGATGACGTGGATGACGCCATTGGTGCCGACGATGTCGGTTTTCACGACTTTGGCTTTCTCGATGGTGACGCCGCCTTCGGTGGCGATGGTGGCTTCGGCCCCGTTGACTGTCTTGACCTTACCGGCTTTGACGTCAGCGGCCATCACCTTGCCGGCAACCACATGATA
>JAYUWQ010000331.1:0-4632 GCA_043753485.1 bacterium | reverse complement strand
GGCCCATCATGTCCTGGGTTTCTGAATCCCACGCCTGCTTCCATGAACGATCCGATCCCCGTGACCTGTCCGAGTTGCTTCGAGGAATTTGAAGTGATGCCCCCTGCCCCGCACGAGACCCCGTGTGAGTGGGACTACGATTGTGAGGTCTGCTGTCACCCCATGGTGATCTCTTTTGAAAGCGACGACGGGGAAGTCTTTGCCTCGGCCCGGGGCCTGAGTGAGTGAGCCCTTGGCCGGATTATTGGAGAGGCGGGGACGGCTCTTCCTGCTTGAGCCGTTCGATGGTTTCATGGGCGGCCTTGATCTCCCCGCGGAGGAACTGGATCACCCGTTCCAATTCAGTAGTGCGGACCACATCCGGAGCTTCCACCGGGGCGGGCGGGTGCTGCATCAGGCGCAGGGTTTCCTCCAGACGGGCCACCCGCCGGAGGGCGTCCCGGGCCTCCTGGGCCCTCGAATCCGTGGCGCGCTGCACCACCCGGAGAGCCGTGAGTTCCGCCCGGAGGACCGTGTTTTCCTGACGGGCGCTGCGGAGCAGCCAGGTCATGCCCAGCAGCCCTCCCGCGAGGAGGGTCCATGGCAGCACCACACTGGCGGAAAGCCGGGGCATGGACCGGTGGAGAGAATCGGAATTAGACATGGGAAAGGGGGCCTCCAGCGTGCCGGGAGGGAGCGGCGGGGGCCAGCATTTTATTTGCCCCGGGCTCATGGACGGTTATGGATGGGCGGACTTTCATGAAAACTGCCCCACCCGCCACTTCCCGCCTGTTCACTGCCGTGGAGGAAACCTTTGCCCGGATGAAATGGGCCGGACGCCGCGTCCCTGGCCGCGAGGTGATGGAGGCGGACTTCGAGGCCCACCACACCCGCATCCGGGTGCACGTCCAGGCCTTCGCCGAAGTGCAGGCCATCTGTGTCGGCACCACCCTGGGCCATAACGTTCCGGACAGCCGGGCGGGGCTTGTCAGTGAAATGCTGATGCGCACCAACCTGGAACTGACCATCGGGGCCTTTGAATTCGACTACGATGCGGGCCGCGTGCTCTTCCGCGCCACCAACATCTTTCCGCCGGATGCCGCCGACCCGCAGATCATCGCCAGCCTGGTGCACAGTGCCCTCGCCGAGACCGACCGCCTGACGCCTTTCCTGACGCTCCTCCTGCGCATGACTGCCGAGGAGCTGGGCCGGCTGAACCTGAAACTTTTTCTCCAACGCGAGGACCTGCTGCCCCCGGTCCCGGAAGCCCCTGACTCCCCCTTGCCGTGAGCGCGGAATACCTGATCAATTTGCCGGATGGCAGGGTGGACGGGCCTTATACCGAAGAGGATCTGCTGGATATGGTGGATGCCGATGAAATCGGAGCAGGCACCATTTGTGAGGACATGGCCACGCGCCGGCGTTGCCGGATCCGTGATTTATTCAAAATCATCCCACCGGCCCCGGACCCTGACGTTGCCGATGAACCGGAAGCCGCCGAAGAAGATGATGAATCCGGCGACGGGCCAGACCCTTCCCCAGCCCCGCCCAACCGGTGGGTGCCGGCCCCGCTGCCGGAACCCGCCCCCGTGACCGCAGGCCCCGCTCCCCTGCCCGTGCGCCTCATCTATGCCGGACATCCCAGCCTCCTGATGTATTGGCGCAGCCTGACCGGCTCCCTCGGCCTGATGTCAGGCGCCTGGTATGCCGGCCGCTGGGAGAATGGGGGCTGGTGGCTGGTGGCCGGCTGGTTGTCCGGGGGACTCTGGCTGGCCCTCACCCTGCTGCGGCGGTCGTCGGTGGAATACCGCGTCACCACGCGCCGGGTGGAAGTGCAGCGCGGCCTCCTGTCCAAAAGTTCGCAGGAAATCCGCATCCCTGACATCCGCGCCATCAATGTCAGGAAAACGGGGTTTTCCGGCTTGCTGGGGGTGGGGGATGTCAGTTTTTCCTCGGCCTCCGGCGGGGAGGAGGATGTGAATTTCCCCCAGGCCCCCGGCGCCCACCGCATCAAGAACCGGGTGCGCCGCCTCCAGGACCGCGGGGCCTGACAATTCATGCGCCCGCTTGCGGCCCCCCGCGGACCGGCTTCAGTCCACTGGCCCTCTGTAACCTTTCCTTTCCCGGCGGCATCGGGATACCCGCTGATCTCCAACATGAATTTCAATCGACAGTCCTTGAGCAGTGGTTGGGCCTCGGTGCACCAACGCCTCGTGCGGGCCAGCCTGCTGGAAGCCGCGGTGCTGATCAGCCTGCTGGTCATCGTGGGCAGCGTCTGGGGTTTCATGGAATTGACCACCATGGTGCTGGAGGGTGGACGCCCCAAGTTTGATGAATGGTTTCTCCTCGCCCTGCGCGAACCCGGCCAACCCACCATCCCGCTCGGACCCGTCTGGCTCCCGCAGGTGATGAAGGATCTGACCGCGCTCGGGGGAGCTGCCGTGCTCTCCCTGCTGACGCTCAGCGTGATTGGTTTTCTGCTCCTCGAACGCAAAGGCCGCATCGCCTTGCTGGTGGTGGCCTCGGTGGCGGGCGGACTCCTGCTCGCCGGAGTGCTGAAATCGGGCTTCCAGCGGCCCCGTCCGGAAATCGTGCCCCACCTGACCCACGAAAGCAGCACCAGTTTCCCCAGCGGACACTCCATGTTATCGGCCGTCACCTACCTGACCCTCGGGACCCTGCTGGCCCGGCATTACCGCGACCACCGGCTGAAGATTTTCTTTCTCGTCGCCGCCGCCCTGATCGCCTTCCTCGTGGGACTCAGCCGGGTCTATCTGGGGGTGCATTATCCCTCGGACGTTCTTGCAGGATGGTGCGCCGGCACCGCATGGGCTCTGCTCTGCGACCTCATCGCGCGCTGGCTGCAATCGCGCGGACAGGTGGAACCCGAAGTAGTCTCAGCGGAATAACGGTTTCCACGCCCCGGCGGCGGTGTGGAAAAACAGGCTCCGCCCTTCCTGTCAGGGCGCCCACTTCCAGCCCCGTGCCCAAATCGATGCACGAAGCGGCCTTTCCCTGCCGCTCTGGTTCGGTATTGTTCACTATGAAATGGTCTCTCAAACTTGGTCGCCTCTGGGGAATCGACGTCTATCTGCACGTCACTTTCCTGCTCTTTCTCTCCTGGGTCGGCTACGCGACTTATGCCGCCATGGGGGTCGGCGCAGCCCTGTCCATTCTTTTCCTGATCGTCTCGCTCTTCAGCTGCGTCCTGCTGCATGAGTATGGCCATGCCCTGACTGCCCGGCGATACGGCATCGGCACCGCAGATATCACGCTCCTGCCGATTGGCGGAGTGGCCCGATTGGAGCGCATGCCCTCCAATCCCAGGCAGGAATTGCTCGTCGCCGTCGCCGGTCCCGCCGTGAATGTGGTCATAGCAGCCGTCATCGGCATCATTCTCCTCCTGCGGGGTGATCCCATGCCCCGCCAACCCGCCAATCTGCTGGAAGGCGGCATCCTCTGGAATCTGCTGAGGATGAATTTGGTGATGATTGTGTTCAACATGCTGCCGGCTTTCCCCATGGACGGGGGCCGCGTGCTCCGCGCTGCGCTGGCCATGAGGATGCCGTATGCGAAGGCCACCCGCACCGCCGCCACCATCGGTCAGGGCATGGCCGTGATTTTTGTCCTGCTGGGCCTGCTCTACGGTCACTTCATGCTGCTCTTCATCGCCTTCTTTGTCTGGATCGGAGCTTCCAACGAAGCCGAGGACGCCGAGGAAAGCTCTCTCCTCACCGGACTGCGGGTGCGCGATGCCATGGTCACCGACTACCGCCGCCTGACGCCTGAGGACACGGCCCAAAACACCGTTCAACTCATCCTCCAGGGCTGGCAGGCAGACTTCCCCGTGGTCGCTGACGGCGAATACGTCGGCATCGTCACCCGTCAGGATGTGGTCACCGCCCTGGAGGCCGGCAATCCCCTGCAACCAGTGGCCAACTTCATGCGGATTGACGCCCTGCACTGCAGCCCGGAGGATGACCTCGACGCGGCCCTGCAGACCTTGAGATCCTCCCATCTCCCGCTTCTACCTGTGTTAGGGGAAGGCCGTCTGATCGGTCTCCTGACCTCCGAGAACATCCTGGAAGCCCTGATGTTCCGCCGGGCTCTCAGCCAGCGCATCGCCCCGCCGCCCCTGCCTGTCACTGCTTAGCCCCCCGCACCGGGCGCAAAGCCGCCTCCCCGGTGGCATGGGGCCTTGCTCCAAATTCAGGGAGATCCCGGCGGATCTGCCAAGGCCCTTGGCTAGACCAGCATCAGGGCGGGGTTTTCCAGCAACTTCTTCAGCGCGGCGAGGTAGGTGGCGCCGACGGCCCCGTCCACCACGCGGTGGTCGCAGCTCATGCCGACCCACATGCGGTCACCGACAGTGATTTCCCCCTTGGCGTTGACCACTGGCACCTTCTTTGCGGCGCCGATGGAAAGAATCGCCGCCTGGGGCGGGTTGATGATGGCGTCGAAGTTATCAATACCGTAGGCCCCGAGGTTGGAGACGGTGATGGTCCCTCCCGCAAATTCGTCAGGGCTGAGTTTTTTGTTCTTGGCCTTTGCCGCGAGGTCTTTGACGCTGCTGCTGAGTTCCAGCATGGATTTTTTCGCGGCATCGCGGATCACGGGGGTGACCAGCCCGTCCTCGACGGCAATGGCGACGCT
>JAYUWQ010000330.1:0-1904 GCA_043753485.1 bacterium | reverse complement strand
GCAGCCTTGGTTTTACCTATGCTCTGCCGATGCTCTGCCGATGCTCCGGGGCGTTGCTCCGGGGCGTTGCTCCGGGGCGTTGCTCCGGGGCGGACTGCAACTCCGCGCTCCAGGCGGACGGGCCCACGGTAGCCCAAAACCATGGGAAGAATACCCCGCCGGCGGGCGTTCCTATCCTCAAAAACCGCTTGCGGGCGTGACCTTCATCTCATTTATTGAGAACAGTTCTCAAAAGAATCCCCCTATGGCATCACATTCCCATGATCCAGCGTGTCACCTCCCCGGCTGTGCCTGCCTGCCTCTGAGCGCTTCGCGCCGGGGCGACCGGGTGGTGGTGCGCCATCTGGAGGGGAACGACTCCCAGCGGCTCCGGGAGTTGGGCTTCAATGAATCGGCGGAGGTCCGGATTGTTTGTGCCGGCAGTGCCGTGATCGCCCAGGTCCATGGCAGTAAAATCTGTCTGAGCCGCCGCATGGCCGAGGCCATCCTTGTGGTCCCCGCCTGAGCATGTTTTTCAACTTCTCTTTGGATGAACCGGAAGTCTTCCCTTTCTGATTTGTTGCCGGGTGACTCGGCGATCATCCTCCGGCTGCCGGATGGAATCCCCAGCCTGACCCGGCTGAGGGAGCTGGGCCTGCTGCCAGGCACCAAGGTGCAATTTGTCCGCCGCGCTCCCATGGGCGATCCGGTGGAAATCATGATCCGCGGTGCCCTGCTGTCGCTGCGGGGCACCGAGGCGGTGCAAATCGAAGTGGAGGCCTGCCGGGCATGAGTGAGGCCGGACTGATCTACGCCTTGGTGGGCAATCCCAACTCCGGGAAGACCACGCTGTTCAATGCTCTGACGGGACTGAAGCAGAAGGTGGGCAACTACCCCGGCGTGACCGTGGAGCGGAAGGAAGGGGAGTTTTTCAGCCAGCATGGGCATCGGCTGCGTGTGATCGACCTGCCCGGTGCCTACAGTCTGAATGCCCGGTCGCCCGACGAAGCCATTCTGCGCGACGTCCTGCTGGGGCGCCGCAAGGATACGCCGCGTCCCGACCGGATCGTGTGTGTGGTGGACGCCTCCAATCTGGAGCGGAATCTTTATCTTTTTACCCAAATCCTCGAGCTCGGCCTGCCGGTGATTCTGGTGCTGAACATGGTGGATGTGGCCGAGAAATCCGGAATGCGTTTCGAAGTGCAGCGCCTTGCGGAACGTTTCGGGGTTCCCGTGGTGCCGATGGTGGCCAGCCAGCGCAAAGGGATGGTGGAATTGAAAGTGGCCATGAGTCAGGCGGATCTTCCCGCGCCCAAGCCCCTGCTGAATGCCATGCCGGTGCCGGTGCGCGGCGCCCTCCTCCGCAGCCGCGAAACCCTTGCCGAAGCCGGCGTGGTGGGCAGCACCGCTTCCCCGCTCGAACCGCTCTATCTGATTTCCGGGCACGATCCCTCCCACTACGGGCTGGACCCGAAATCCATCACCATCATCCAGACCGCCCGGGAACAGCTCGAACGCGAAATTCCCGGTTGGGAGGACCGGCTGGTGGCGTCGCGCTACGATGCCATCCACGAAGCCGTTAGCGATATCGTGCACCGGCCGGATGAAGCCTCCGCCACGCTGACCGACCGGCTGGATTTCGTGCTGCTGCACCGCTTCTGGGGCTGGGTCTTTCTGATCGGCACCCTGTCCTTTTTGTTCTATCTGATTTTCTCCGTGGTGGAGATCCCGATGGGGTGGATCGAAGCCGTCTTCCAGTGGCTGGAGCAGACCATCACCGGCTGGATGGCTGCCGGGGATCTGCGCGATTTGATGACCGATGGAGTGCTCGCGGGGGTCAGCGGGGTGCTGATTTTCCTGCCGCAGATTCTCATCCTGTTTTTCCTGATCGGCTTCATGGAGGACACCGGCTACATGGCCCGCAT
>JAYUWQ010000329.1:0-4645 GCA_043753485.1 bacterium | reverse complement strand
GGGCATCGGCATATTTAAAATCAAACTCGAACTGCGAGTTTCCGTCTTCGTGGTCGAAGGAATACAGGTCCCAGCCGAGTTCGTTGATGGTGGTGGCGATCCGGTCCACCAGCCCGTAGGCGTCGAAAAAGCGCTTCAGGTCATAACAACTCTTCATGAGGTTGTCATCCGGATTGGGCACCACCAGTTTGCCGTCCTCCTGCTTCAGGAAATAAACTTCGCATTCGATGCCGAGGTTGAAGTCGAAGCCCATCGATTTGGCCTGGGCGAGCACGTTCTTCAACGCCACCCGGGTGCTGACCGGATACGGTTCGCCATGAAAAGTCAGGTCCGCTGGATACCACATCACTTCCGGCTGCCAGGGGAGGGCGACTCCCCGCGACAGGTCCGGCACCGATGCGATCTCGTCGTCGTTGGGTTTTTGTCCCAGACCATCCAGGGCATAACCGGTGTAGAGTTCCGATCCGCTGGCAAAATGCTCGAAGTGGGAAACCGGCACCACCTTGCCCTTGGGCACCCCGTGGAGATCGACGTAGGCACCGATGCAGTATTTGATGCCGGAGGCAGTGAGTTGTTCGCGGACGTCGGAAAGGGCGGGGTTGGCCATGATGAGCCATGGGAGTTGCAGGGACCGTGCCAGCGGATTAGGAAGATCATCCTATGGCTCAAACGACGCCCAACGGCAGCAAGGAAGCGATCGCCCCCGCTCCCGGCAGGCCCGGCCTCCCGGCATGGCATGCTTTCCCAAGCTTGATTCCGCCCGATTCCCCAGTTATAGGCGGAGCGATGTCCTCCATTCCGCGCCCGCAAAACGAACCGGCTCCTTTAACCGTGAAGGCGCTGTGGATCCTGCTGGGTCTGATCATGATCTTTTTCTTCGGGTTTCTGGGGCGGTTCGGATCGGAGGGGGAAATCACCACCCTATCATGGTTGGTGTCCACCTGGACGCCGGAGACAAACTATGAACACGGTTGGCTGGTGGTGGCTTTGACCGGCTGGCTGTTGTGGCGGGCCAGACCCGCCTTCCTCGCCGAAAAAATTAAACCGGCGAATGGCGGCCTGCTTTTTGTGGTGTTGGGCGTGCTGCTCTTCCTCGCCGGGTGGCGGCTCATCCAGTCCCGGGTCAATGTCGTCGCACTCCCCTTTCTGATTTATGGGGCGGTGGTTTATATTCACGGCTGGGCCCGGGCGAGGCACCTCATCTTCCCCCTGAGCATGATCGCTTTTGTGATCCCCATGCCGAACTTCCAGCAGATGACGACCGGTCTGCAGATTATCGCCACCAAGATGGCCTACCACGCCTCCAACTTCCTCGGCATGCCCACCGTGCTGTCCGGAAACCGCGTTTTTGATCCTTCCGGCAACTGGGGGAATTGGGAGATTGATGAAGGCTGCAGTGGTATCCGCTCCATCGTGGCCCTCACTTTGGTGACCTATGTTTACGGCATGATCGTCCACAAAAAGTGGTCGGAGCGCCTCGTGATCTTTGCCGCGTGCATTCCGATTGCCATTCTGGCCAATGCCGTGCGCGTGACCTCCATCCTGATCGTCGCCCGGATCGATGTTGATTTCGCCAAAACCACCTGGCATGACTATTCGGGCTTCATGTCGTTTGGCGCCGCGCTCGCGCTGCTGATGCTGCTGAGCACGGTGATGCGGCATGGCCTCAAGGCGCTGCGTCCCAAGGTGACGGTGACCAAAGTGACCCGCTCCGGCCCCGGTTCCCCCGCCCCGGCCACCACCGCTGATCCCTATTAACCTGCTTTCCTTATGCTGAACCGTCTTATCCTGCTGCAGGTGCTCATCGCCGGAGGCCTCAGCCTCGTTTTTCTGCTGCCCAAATCCCCGCCCCTCCAGCCATCGGCGGTTTCCCTGGAGTTGCCCAGCATCATGATTTTGTCAGGCTGGACGGCCGGACCCAAGATCGACCCCTCCGAAAAGGAATTGAAGGCTTTGGCCAAGGACACCAATTTTGCCCGGCGGGTCTACCGGCGGAACGCGGGGATGGATGCCCCTTCGGGATCACGTGAGGAATTGCAGGCTTCGATTGTGCTTTCGGGCAAGGATCTGAACAACAGTGTGCACCGCCCCGAGCGCTGTCTGCCCGCCCAAGGACTCAATTTGATCTCCAGCACCGAAATCCCCGTCAAACTCAAAGGAGGCCAGCAGATCACCCTGACACGACTGCTCTGCACCGGCAATCATCCCGGCACCAACACGACCTACACCCACCTGAATTATTACTGGTTCGTCGGACATGACAGTGTGAAGAACACCCATTACGGCCGCACATTGAAGGATATGCGGGACCGCTTGATGGAAGGATACGATCAGCGCTGGGCTTATATCACCATCAGTTCGAATCTGGTCAGCATCCCGATCCGGGATGAAGACGGACGGGATTATTTCACTGCCCGGCTGAGCGAGGAGGAGACCGACCGGAACGTGGCGGAGTTCGTCTCCGAGCTGGCACCGGAGATCATCGATTTGAAATCGGTGAAAACCTGGCAATAGAGACTGCAGGGACCGCAGGGTTCCGGGCTTGCAGCCGCGGAGCGCTCCATCCTAGTATGCCCATCTTATGAGCAAAAAGGTGGTATTATTGTTTTCCGGCCAGGGTGCCCAGGCTGTGGGCATGGGCCAGGAGCTGGCCTCGGCTTCATCGGTCGCACGCCACCTGCTGGAGCAGGCCGATGACGTGCTGGGCTTCTGCCTCAGCAAGGTGATGTTTGAAGGCCCGATGGAGGAACTGACCCGCACCAGCCGGTGCCAGCCTGCACTTTACGCCCACGGCCTCGCCTGTCTGGCGGCGCTCAAGGAAATGTTGCCGGACCTGCAGATCGCCGCTGCGGCTGGTCTTTCCCTCGGCGAATTCACCGCCCACGCCGCAGCGGGCACCTTTGGTTTTGCCGGCGGTCTGAAGCTGGTGGCACGGCGCGGGCTTTTCATGGAGGAAGCCTGCGAAGCCACCCATGGCAGCATGATCGCCATGCTGGGCGGCGAAGAGGCTGCGGTCCGCCAGCTGGCCGCCGATTGTGATGTGGATATGGCCAACTTCAACACCCCGGGCCAGATCGTCCTCAGTGGAGCCAAGGAGAATATCGTCAAAACCGCCGCCCTCGCCAAGGAGCGCGGCCTGCGAGGGAAAGAACTGCCCGTGGCCGGCGCCTATCACTCCCGCCTGATGATTTCAGCCCAGGAAAAACTGCGGGATGAACTCGCGGGAGTCGCGCTGTCCGTTCCCGCCTTTCCCGTGGTGTGCAATCTGGAGGCCCTGCCCGTGGCAGAGGCGGCCGATATCCGCCGCACGCTGGAACTGCAGGTGACCGGCTCGGTGCGCTGGGCCCAGAGCATGGAATATCTGCTGGCCCAGGGACACGACTGCTTCCTTGAGCTTGGCCCCGGCGGACAACTGGCCGGAATGCTGGGCCGCATCCGCAAGGGAGTGGAGGTTCATTCCGTATCTGATCCGGCATCGCTCGAAAAAGCGGTCTCCGCCCTTGCCTCCTGACCCACCCATTCATCCCATGAAAACCGCGCTCCTCCTCACCCTCACAGTTTTGGCCGGAGCGGTTTCCGCTCAGGAATGGACCCGATTCCGCGGGACCGATGGTTCCGGCGTCAGCCCGGCGACCGGATTTCCGGATTCGTTCGCGGAAAAAGATTTCGCCTGGAATACGGCCTTGCCCGGCCCGGGGATTTCCTCGCCGGTGCTGTGGGGCACCCGCCTGTTTCTGACCAGCGAGACCGGCGAAGCGGGCCAGCGGGTGGTGCTGTGTTTCGATGCCGCCACCGGCAAGGAATTGTGGCGGGTCACCGACCAATTCAGCGTTTACGGGCAGCACCAATTCAACAGTTTCGCCAGTGGCACCCCCTGCGTCGATGCGGACCGGCTCTATCTGGCGTGGACCTCCGGCGGCACCATGAAGGTGATGGCTCTCAGCCATGAAGGGAAAAAACTCTGGACCCAGGACCTCGGTGCTTATGCCGAGGAACACGGCAGTGGCTCTTCCCCGGTCCTCGCCGGCGGGGTGCTGGTGGTGGCCAAGGATAACGTAGGCAGCGACAGCGCCATCATTGGACTCAAGCCTGCGGACGGCTCGGTGGTCTGGAAACACGCCCGGCAAAGTGTGCGTACCCCGTTTGCCACCCCGCTCGTGATCCGTCAGGCGGATGGCCGGGAAGCGGTGATCATTCCAGGCAATCCCAAGGCCATGACCTGTCTGAATGCCTCCGACGGAAAACTGTTGTGGGAAGTTGAAAATCCCACCCCCGGTGATCGTCCGGTCGCTTCCCCAGCGGTGGCCGGCGGGGTGGCATTCATGACCATGGGGCAAGGCGGCACCGGCAAAGCCTCGGTCGCGGTGCGCATCACCGATGCCAAACCGGAAATCATCTGGCAGATGCGCAAGGGCCTGCCTTATGTGCCCACCGCCATCGGGGAGGGGAAGCGGTTCTATATGCTGGGCGATGGCGGGGTGTTGACCTGCGTGCGGGCCGAAGACGGTTCCGAGGTCTACAGTGAGCGCGTGTTTACTGACAAGGCCTACAGTTCTCCGATCCTCGTGGGCGACCGCATTTACTGCACCGGCCGCAGCGGCCAGGTGGCGGTGGTGGCCGCAGGGGATACCTTCCGCAAGCTCGG
>JAYUWQ010000328.1:0-4645 GCA_043753485.1 bacterium | reverse complement strand
CCTTTGGCCATGTCAGGGACAGCAGCCGGGTAGCTGGCCAAACCGTGCTGTGGACTGATGTCCGTTTTCCCGGCGGTCTGAGGGATCAATACACCCCTTCGACAATCTTCTTTTCCAATGCTCCGAATGGACGGACGTCGCCGACGCCGTCCCATGGATATTTTTCGCAGGGATGGCGGCGGATTGCTTCGTCGCGTTCGAGGAAGCGGGGCATGAAGAATTCCTTGGTCAGGGTGGTCAGTTCCACCCGGCCGTATTCTCCGTAGTCCATGACGCGGTCGGTTTGTTTGCTGTCCACGATGCGCAGGACAGCACGGGGCTGCGGGGAATAGTAGGTGACACTATAGCCATTTTCCTTCAGGGTGGCGGGCAGACTGCAGGCGAGACCCATCAGGGTATTCCCATAGGTGGGAACGAACTGGGATTTTCCTTCGAGCACCTCCTCACTGAGAAAACGGACCATCTGCGGAGTCATGCTGGTGCCGCCGCAGAAGCAGCCCTTGATGCCGTAGCCGGGGATGGAAATGCGTTCGGCGAGGGCCTCGAGCAGGCGCGGGGTGGTGAAGAGGCAGGAAATGTTGCGGTGTTTGATGATCTCAACCGCTTGGTCGATGACGTGTTTCATGTATTGCTCCACCTCGTCGTACTTCTTGCGGAGAATCAGCTTTTTCACATAACGCGGGTCAAGGTCGACGAAATAACACGCCCCGCCGCGGTAGTTGGCGAGGTGCTCGATGGCGAGGCGCAGGCGGCGCGGCCCGGTCGGTCCGACCATGAGCCACTTGCCGCCGCGGGGGAAATACTGCTCGTCGAGGTTGTCGCCGAATTCCTCGTAGTCGACTTTGTAGTCATCCCAGCCGATGCGCTGCTTCGGCAGACCGGTGGTGCCGCCGGTTTCGAAGATGTTGAAGGGCCGGTCGCCGAAACCCTTGGGCACGAAGCGTTCATTTTGTTCGTCGCGCAGCCAGTCGTCCTGGAAGTGGGGAAATTTATTGATGTCGGCGAAGGTGGTGACTTCCTTCCGCGGGTCCCATCCGGCCTTCGCGGCCCAATCCAGCCAGAAACGGCAGCCGGTTTCCGGATTGAAGTGCCACTGAATCATAGCACTGAGATGGGCATCGAGATTTTCGGCGGGAGTCATGATGGGAAGGGAGAGTAAGCGGAATACGTTGGAAAGGGAAAAAGGGACGGGATGAATGGGGACGAGCGCGTGGGTGGGTTTCTATCAGGGGATCGTGCTCCTTCCTCAGGGAGAATGGGCCGAGGCACGAGTTTAGCCGATGCTCTGCAACCCGGCGGGAGTCTCGTCCACCCCTTTCAACCGTCACGGCACGGCCGGTTTCAGTTCCCACTTTTCTCCGAAGAAATCAGCGGCGGCGATGCGGCCCGGGGTGCGGGCGTTGGGGGCCTCGTTGAGGTCAATCACGGCCCAGTCGGGCAGCTTGGGGGTTTGGCGGGCGTTGTTGAGGTAATCGTATTCCCGGAAGGTGAAGCTGCTGTTGAGCACGAGATAACGCTCCGGGTTCAACGGATTCGGGTAGATGCAGATCAGGGCGTGGTCGGCGGCGGGGAAGGTTTTTTCGCCGGCTTTGATTTCGCTGCCGGTCCAGGAAATGGGAAGCTGCCCGGCGGTTTTGGCGATCAGGGAATTGGAGGATGGATCACCCCAGAGGATGAGGTTCGCCGATTTGATATCGTCCTCCGTGATGGCGGTGTCGTCCTTCACCCGGGCGTCGCCGCGGAAGTGCCGCCGCCAGTGCTCGATGGCACGTTCCAATTCCGCCTTGGCCCAGGCTCCGGCTTTTTCGCTGGCGGGTTTTCCGGTGGGGCGGACGAAGATGAACGAGTCCATCAAGGCATCGTCGATGGGGCCTTGGAGGCCGTGTTTTTTGCGGAGGCCAGATTCTGTAGGATCTTGCAGTCCCCATCGCCCATCCGATAATTTCTCAATCCGTATATCCAGCGAGCCATCGGAGGGTAGAGTGAAATACGCTCCAAGCATAGTTCGATCCAGAACAGCAACATCGAGATGACGGCTATCAAAGGCGTCTTCGTTTACCGTCACACCGTAACCTGGTCGTCTTGTCCCAGGAGCAAACCGGAGACTGAAGGCGGTCACGTTAATAGGCTTGATATGGTAGGTTTTGTTCCGGATTTCGGCCGAGGCTTCCGCTCGCTCCCAATGCTCTTTTACTGCGTCAATTTGTAACCACGAAGTGCGATTTGTCTTTAGAGAATAAGTTATGATCTTTGGAGCATCCGGGATGCGACGGCCGATTCGTGCAATACTGTTGATTTTCTCTTCAACCATTTGTTTGGCTCCCCGCTCATACTTGTGACCTGTCTTTGGACCAATGATGTGAGTCAATTCCATCTCCTCCCCTTGGAGAGCCTCGGCCATCACATCCGCCGCCTGTTTCTGTTTATCGATTTCTCCACTGTAGGCCACAGTCGGGACATTGAAGAGATTCCCCGCCACAGCCGTGGAGTCGTAGAGGTTCCAGAGTTTCTGCTCCCATGGCTGGGGCTGGAGTTTTTCGCCTTGGAAGAAGTTGAGGAATTGTTCGGTCTCGCTGAAGCCGGCGCCGGGGTTGGCGGCGCACCATTGCCAGGCGTGGTGGGTGGCGAGGTGCCAGCAGGCGGCTCCGCCGAGGGAGAATCCGCGCACGATGATGCGGTCCTCGTCGATGCGGTAGTCGCGTTTCACGGTTTTCAAGGCCTCGAAGAA
Organism: bacterium; assembly: GCA_043753485.1. Taxonomy (GTDB): domain Bacteria; phylum Verrucomicrobiota; class Verrucomicrobiia; order Verrucomicrobiales; family V1-33; genus CAIZWU01. The sequence goes on along the minus strand of JAYUWQ010000328.1, from coordinate 1,917 downwards.
ATCCGTTTCGCCGGCGAAACGCGAGCCATTGCAGTAACGGCCGTAGGGGTGGAGCACGAGGGTGTCCTGCGGAGCAAATTCGCCGCGGTCATTCTGGCGTTGGTGGATGAAATCGAGTTCCGTCAGCTTCTCGCCACGGCCGTGGAACCAGCAGTCCAGCCGCCAGCGGTAGGGCAGGTTTTTCTGGAAGGACTCCGGCACCACCATGCCGAAGGGCTGGATGGAGCCGTCGATTTTGGATTGGTACCCGCGCGGGACGAGGCCGGTATCCTCCAGCCATGGGGTTTTGTGATTCGCGAGGGCCTCCAGCCGGGAGAACCCTTCGCGGAGCTGGGCATTTGCCCACTCCGCCTGTTTGGGGTCGTAAAACTCATCAAACCGCAGCGCCCAATCGACCGCCTTGTGGAAGATCTGCACGTCCGGCAGGTAGCGGAGCAGATCGGGCTTTTCCTTCAATTGCCCCTGCACGTCAGCGATAGCGGCACCCAGCCGCTGGCTTTCGGCCGTCAGCATGGTCCGCATTTCGTCAGGAATCGGCACGCCTGCGGGAGGAATGCAGCGGACATTTTCGGCCAGGTTGTCCGCCACGCCATCGGCCCGGGCGGAGGTGCAGGTGAGCAGGAGGAAGCAGAGCAGGCGTTTCATGGAGGCGTCAGGATGACTGACCGGAAACGCGGGGTCAAGCCACGGCCTTCCAAATCTCCGTGCACCTCTTACGCCGGAACAGGCAGGGTCAGGACAAAACACGCCCCGTGTGGCCAGGAGTGGTCGATTTCCAGGGTGCCGCCGAGATCCCGGGCGAGGCGGCGGCAGAGGGCGAGGCCGAGGCCGACGCCCGGAGCCGAGTGCGCGGCGTCGCGGGCGCTTTTGTGGAAGGGACGGAACAGTTTGCGGGCTTCGGCACGGGTCAGGCCCGGGCCATGGTCGCGGAGGGCAAATTGCAGGGCCGCCGGGGCCGGCGTCAGGACGAGTTCGAGCTGGGCGGGGATGCCGTCGCGGACCGCGTATTTGCAGGCATTATCCACCAGATTGAAGAGAATCTGCTCCACGGCGGCGGGATCGGTGGTCAGGGCAAAATCGTCAGGAATATTTTCGTGGTGGATGGAAAATTCCGCCCCGGCCTGGGAGACGCGTTGGTGGAGCCGGGGTTCGACGCGGTGAAGGAGATCGCGCAGGATGACCGGAATCTGCCCTTCGGCCGCCTTGCCGCGCTCCAGCCGGGAATAGGAGAGGACGTTTTCGACGAGGTGGGCGAGGCGGTCGGCTTCGGTGGTCAGGGTTTCCAGATAGGACTGGCGTTTGGCCGGATCTTTGACGAGGCCGTCGGCCAGCATTTCGGAGTAGAGCTTGAAGGTGGCCAGCGGGGTGCGCAGCTCGTGGGTGACGGCAGAGACAAAAGCCGCGCGTCGTTCGCTGAGGAGCATCATGCCCCGCAGAACCATGGCGACGGCGACGGAAGCGAGGAGCACGCAGCCCCACGCGGTGGCGAGGGAGAGTTTGAGGGGACTCCAGAACGGGGGAGCGGAAATCTCGAGCCGCCCGGGCAGGAAACGGATCGGAAGCGCCGCCAGCAGATCGCTGCCGCCGGAGGTGCTGGCGGGGGCCGGTTCCAGCGAGGCCGCGGGGAAGAGATCGCTGATGGCGGCGAGGAGGCTGGTGCGGAGTTGCGGCCAGTCCACCCAGGCGCCCTGGATGGAGCTGGCCCCATCGAGGCTGACCCGGCGGGTGAGGAGGAGGGCGTCCTTGATCCAGAGGGCGCGGAAGTCGGAGACGGTGGCGGCGGGACGGGGCGATTCCCGCTCCGCCAGCACGGCCTCACGGGCCGGGATTTCATCGGCAGGGCTTTGAGCCGTGGCCGCCGGAGCCGCGCCGGCGGGCAGGGCGGGCAGGTCCGCGATGGACCGGTCAGCTGCTTTG
>JAYUWQ010000327.1:0-4645 GCA_043753485.1 bacterium | reverse complement strand
GCTTTGGCTCTGACGGCCCTTTACTTTCCTTTGCCTGCAGGAGCTCAGGAGGCTCCTGCCGCACCCGCCGCCGATCCGGAAACCAAGCCAGCCGCCGCTCCGGACTGGATCCCCCTCTTCAACGGCACCAACCTTGATGGCTGGACCATCAAAATCGCCAAGCGGCCGCTGGGCGAAAACTATGCGGAGACCTTCCGCGTGGAGGACGGAATTCTGAAAGTCAGCTATGACAAGTATCCGAATTTCGATGCCCAATATGGGCATCTCTTCACCTACCTCGCCTACTCGCACTATATCCTGCGGCTGGAATACCGCTTCACCGGCGTGAAAGTGCCGGATGCCCCGGGCTACACGAATCTGAACAGCGGCGTGATGATCCATGCCCAGCCGCCGCAGAGCATGCGTTTCGATCAGGGATTTCCGGCCAGTCTGGAAATGCAGTTCCTCGCCGACGAAGGCAAAGGAGCCCGCTCCACCGGCAACCTCTGCACACCAGGCACGAATGTGGAATACCAGGGAAAGTTCACCCGCCAGCACATCCTGACTTCCATCGCCCCGACTTTCCCCGCCGAGGAATGGGTCCGCGCCGAAGTGGAGGTGCGTGGCAACGAGGAAATCATCCATCGGGTGAATGGCGTGGAAGTCCTGCGCTATCAAAAGCCCACCCTTGATCCCAAAAACGACAACGCCCCCGCCAGCGACCTCCTCGCCGCCGGGGCGCCGATGACGTTAGACTCCGGCCACATCGCCCTGCAGGCGGAAGGCCAGCCGGTGTGGTTTAGGAAGATTGAACTGATGTCGCTAAAAAAATAAAGCGGGCCACTCTCAGGCAATCATCTCTTGATCCCGTCCACAATGGTGGTGGTCTTGGAATAGCAGATCATAGCATCACCTTATAAATTCGATTTCCGTTCAAATCATCCTCCGGCGGTGAAAGAGGTAGCACTCCAAAAATTCTCCGAATGTCTGCTAGGTCGGAGACACCGTCAGCTGCCGCTTCATCTAAACAACAAATCGTATCGCATGTAACATCGACGGAAAAGAGAACAGGAACATTTTTCCTAAACAAACCCGTTCCCAACCATGCGCCAGAATCCACCAGCCCTCCTCCCTTGAATGAGAGCACACCGGGTGCATGTTCCAAGCCTCTCCATAGTTCTGCGGACAACATTTCGGCTCCTATGTGGTCACCGCAGGGTCCCCAGTAAAAGGCACCTGTATCATCGAACTGATGCCGGCAGAATTTCAGCCATGGATTGAGCGATTCCGATAGCTCTTTGGGAAAGCCCAAAATAGCCAGGCAAGGCGCTTCTGGACCACCTGATTCTTCCGGAAAAGGTTTGATCATGAGAACTAATTCCCATACGGGAGAGCCTTTTGAAATGTATGCCTCTAGAACCCCATGAGCTTCTACGCTGGATTCGCCAATTCTAAAATAGTTATTCATTTTGTAATTTTAAAAGCAGTATCTTGAATTCGTTCCAGATTCAAGGCCACTGCCTCCGCGAAGAGGACTGTTCGGAGCACGCTACGCCACCACTTCCATGATCGGATTCCCGCTGGAGATCATGATCGGCCGACCTTGGGCGTCCATTACTTCGCTGCGGGGGTCGATGCCCATCAGGTAGTAAATCGTGGCCGCCACGTCGTCGGGGGTGACGGGGTTGGAGGCGGGGTGGCTGCCGGTTTCGTCGCTGGAGCCGTGGACGAAGCCGCGCTTGGTGCCGCCGCCGGCGAGGAGGACGGTATAGCAATGCGGCCAGTGGTCGCGGCTGATGTTGGCATTGATCTTCGGGGTGCGGCCGAACTCGCCCATCCAGACGACCAGCGTTTCGTCCAACATGCCGCGTTGTTCCAGATCCAACAGCAAGGTGGGCAACGTCTGCTCGGTGATGGGCAGATGGTATTGCTCGATGATGGGATACATCCGGGTGTTGTTGAACCCGTGGGTGTCCCAGCCGCCGCCATCGGTCTTCTGGCCGCCGATGCTGTCGCTGAAATAACAGGTGGTGAACTTCACCCCGCTTTCCGCGAGGCGGCGCGCAAGGAGGCAGCCCTGCCCGTAGGTGGTGCGGCCGTAGGCTTCGCGCATCTTGTCAGGCTCGGCTGCGAGATTGAAGGCGTCGCGGATGCGGGTGCTGTTCAACATGCCGAGGGCTTTGGCGTAGTACTCGTCGAGGCCCTTGGCTTCGGCGCTAAAATCCATCAGCTTCGCCTGCTGGTCGATGAACTGCTGCAGGCCCCGGCGGTGCCGCAGGCGGTCGATGCTGAGGCCGGTGGGCAGACTGAACTGCGGCAGACTGAAGCCGGCATCATTCGGGTCGGAGGGGACGTAGAGCGGGTCATGTTTTTTGCCGAGGAAGCTGGCAAACTGGCCCGGGGTGGGCGTGCCGTCCGAAATGATATGCGGATAGGACACGTAGGTCGGCATGGCGGGATCGGGCCGCTCGATCAGTTTGTCCGCGATGGAGCCGTAGCCGGGGAAAAGTTCGATGGATTCGCGCAGCCGCTGGTCGTCACTGGGCGGAGCCTTGCCGGTGAGGGCGTAGTAGCCGGCGGAATTGTGATTCGTCATCTTGTGGTGGACGCTCTTGATCAGCGTCACCTTGTCCATCACCGCGGCCGTTTTCGGCAGGCGGTCGTTGACCTCGATGTCCGGCGAAGCGGAGCGCATGGGTTTGTGCGGGCCGCGGAATTTTTCGTCCGCCTCCGGTTTCATGTCGAAGGTTTCCAGATGACTCGGCCCGCCCCATTGGAAGAGGAAGATCACGCTCTTCGCCCGGACCGGCGGTTTCGGCCCGGTGTATTGGCTGCTGGCTTGGAGGAGCTTCGGCAGGGTGATGCCCAGCATTCCCAACGACCCGGCGCGTAGCATGGAGCGGCGCGACAGCAGGCCGGAGGGGTGGAAGGAGGAGCAGGCGGACATGAGGGTGGGTGGAGTGCGGCGTATAAAACGGAGCGCGGACTTGTAGTCCGCCCCGGAGCATCGGCTATTCAGAGCAGGAGGATTTTCCGTTTTTGAGGAAGGCTGACGAAGAAAAGGGAGAGTGAAATTAAAGAGTGAATTCAGGAAAGAGCCGGAAAGCTGCCGATGCTCCGGAGCGGACTACAAGTCCGCGCTCCGTTTTGGCGGCGCTCCCGGCGCTAGTGTCTTAACAGGAATTCCTTGGTGTTGATAAGACTCCAAGTGATGTCTTCCAAGGCAGCGCGGCGGGTGGACGGTTCGACCAGGAGCGGGGTCAGGTATTGCAATTCCGCCTCCGACGGCGGACGGCTCAGGGTGCGCCAATACAGGTCACGCACGGCTTCGGCGGGGTCCATGCCGGGATCGGCAAGGGCGGCGAGGCGGTTGTCGGAGGCGCTGATGACTTCCGCGATGCCGGGGCCGCTGGTGAGGGTAAAGACCTGGGCGAGGGAGCTTTCGTCGCTGCGTTCGCAGCCGCAGGTGGTGGTGCGCGGGGACTTGCCGAACTGCTTCAGGAAACGATCGTCTTCGGTGGGCTTGGATTTGCGGGCTCCCAGTTTCACTCCGGGGATGGCGGCGGCGGTTTTAGTGTCTGGATAGGACGAGAAATCCGGGGTGCGGTCGAGGGCGCGGTAAATGGCATCAAGGAGGGGCTCGGCTGGCAGGCGGCGCACCACGGGATGCGAGTAGTTCAAGGCATCGTCGGCATTCTCCGGCAGCGGCGTGCTGGATAGTTGGTAAGTGCGCGACTGGCAGATCAGGCGGATCAGCGGTTTGGCCTTCATGCCGTGCTGGATGAAATATTCCGTCAGGGCGTCCAGCAGGGCGGGGTTTGACGGCGGATTAGTCAGGCGGAAATCATCGATGGGATCGACCAGGCCGCTGCCCATGAGATGGGACCAGATGCGGTTCACCTGGACGCGGGCGAACAGCGGGTGTTCCGGCTTCGTCATCCATTCGGCGAAGGACTGCAGATGATTCGTGTCCTGCGGCAGATCCGCCTTCTCTCCCAGCAATGCGGGAGTGGGCGGTTTTTTGGTGCGCGGGTCGTTCAGTTCCGGCTGATTGCTCAGGTAGAGCACCTGCTCACCGACGAATTCCAGCTTGTCGTTCTCGTCCTTCCGTTTGTTCTCCAGAATGGTATAACCAATCCGGTCGAACACCGCGGAGAAGCGGTAATAATCATCCTGCGTCCAGCGCTCGAAGGGATGGTTGTGGCACTTCGCGCAGCCGAGGCGGGTGCCCAGAAAGACCTGGGCGGCGGCTTCGGCGCGCTGGGTGGGTTCGCGCAGCGACCGATAGAAATTGGCCGGCGCGTTTTCGTAAGTGCTGCCCAGAGAGGCCACAACCTCGCGGGCAAAGGCATCGAGAGGCCGATCCTCCGCCACCCCCTGGCGGATCCAGCCGTGGAAGGCGGCCACGCCTTTGGTATCGAGGATGCGCTCTTCCACCCGCAGGAGATCGGCCCATTTCATGGACCAGTGATCCGCAAAGGCGGGACGGTCCAGCAGGTCATCGATCAATTTGAAGCGTTTGTCAGGATCCGTTTCGTTGGTGAAGGATTCCGCTTCCTGCCGGGTCGGCACCTGGCCGGTGAGATCGAGAAACGCGCGCCGGACAAAGGTGGTATCCGGACAGTCTGCCGAAGGCAGGGTGCGCATCTGCTGGAGTTTGGCGAAG
>JAYUWQ010000326.1:0-4647 GCA_043753485.1 bacterium | reverse complement strand
GAAGGCACCAGCCACGAGTGGCAGACCTGGCGGCGCAGTCTTCACGACTTGGCTCCGCGGCTGTTCCGGGAGTGAACGGCCCGGGTTTTTGCAACAGGCATCCGGCGAATCTCAGGACCCCATCACTGTAACCACGATCTCCCGGGTATGGGGAGCCCGGCCGTGCTCGAAGAGGAAGAGACCCTGCCAGGTGCCTAAGAGCATGCGCCCGCCGGGGACGGGGATGGATTCAGAGGTCCTGGTCAAGGATGTCCGCAGCAGCTTGAATGCTTCGGCCCATACCAAAATTTCCGGGTTTCACCTGCAACAGCAGGAACGAGGCAAAATCACGCCGTCAAAAAAGCTCTAGGCACGCCGGGAGGTGATGGTATGGTCAGGCATCCTGAAAATTCACCACGAATCATGCTGCCAACTAGCAAATGCCTCCTCCCGTGACCAAAAAACAGGCATTCGTCAGCTATCGCCATGAATCGGAAGCGCATCGGAAGGCGGTGCTGGCCTTCTGCAATCGTCTGGCGGCCACTCTGCAGGACAGTGGCGTGGAACTCGTCAATGATCAGACCTTATTGGAGACGCTTCCGGGCGGACCCGATGAAGGTTGGAATCGCTGGTCGATGAACATGGCGGCCCACGCCGACCATGTGGTGGCGGTGATTTCTCCTGGCTGGTTTGCGGCCATGGACCAGAAGGATTTGGAGCCTCTTCCAGGAGGCAAGGGCTCCGCGGTCGAAGCCACCGTGATTTTCAACCGCCACACCCACGGCAGGACCATCAGCCCCTGGCTGCGGCTGGTGCGCCTGCCAACCTACCCCGAAACCGAGACGAATTGGCTATTACGGGACCTTCCTATTTTTTTGGGAGAGAAGGAGGCGGATATCTTGGCCCTGAGCCGGTGGATCAAAGGGGGAGACAGTCCGGCTGGTGCCGGTCAACCGCCGCCGTCAGTGACTCAGAACCACGCGTCGGCCAAGGTTTCGCACGATGGCGGGCAAGCATCGCAGGGGCCAGGAAAAGCGGCAAAAGGACATGCCGACGCACCTCCTTCCCGGCTGGGGGGAGCCTTGCGGGCGATCGGCCTCACCGCATTGGCCGGAGCGGCGGGCCTGGGATTGTTCCTCCATTTCAAGCAGGGAAAGAACGACGGCGGGCCGCGTGAGGAGCCGGTGGTTTCCGGGCCTACGGCGAGTCCCCGCGTTGAACCGCCTCCCGCCCCCCTGCCGGCTCCCAGCACGCCGCCGGAGGCTCCAGCGGCGGGTGCCCTCTGGGCCGTGCCGATCACCGCCGACTGCACGATGCGGTTTCGATGGTGTCCTCCCGGGACGTTCACCATGGGCCGGACTACGGCTGAATTCGATCATCTTGGAGACTACGACATGGGCGATGATCCCAGAGAGAAAACTCAGACCGAGGTGACCATCAGCACGGGGTTTTGGATTTCTGAAACGGAACTCACCCGGCAGCAACTGAGTCAAATCCAAGATGTTGGGGATCCCGAGGGAGGCAACCTGCCGGCAACAGGTATCACACATGCGGAGGCTAGGCAGATCTGCCATGAGCTTAGCCCCCGAATCAACCTAAGGGGGGTGATGGCCCGACTGCCCACGGAAGCGGAATGGGAATATGCCTGCCGGGCGGGCAGTTTGGGCATCTTCTCATTCGAAGATCGGAAGGACGAGACGCCTGCGAATTTTGATACCGACCACATGCCCGGCACAAGCAAGCGTCGGGCCAAAAAGAAGGCGGTCGTGGTCGGGTCCTACGGGCGGAATAGCTGGAACATTGCTGACATGCATGGCAATGTTTCCGAATGGTGCGAGTTCATGGCCGGAGGGGAAGCCACTGCAGGGATTCCACGGGGGCGCTTCCCGGCCAGGGGAGGTCATTACGATTCCTACTGGATCGCATGCACATCCGGGGCGAGGAATTACCCCGATGGAACACTCCCTACCGCGACGACGGGGATGCGACCGGTCCTCTCAAAACTGAAGCAGCCATGAATGCACATCCTAACCTGACCCTCCCCAACAGGATCGCCATTGGGCTTAGCTTGTTTATTTGGATCATGGGAGCGGGCTGGAGTCAGGCTCAGCCGCCTACCCCGGAGAGCCCGGCCAGGGATGAACTCCCCCGGCAAATCACCGCCAAAGTCCTTTACGTCACGGACTCCATTGATCCCCTCAAGAAGTCGGGTGCCATGGACGTGGTTCTCCGCATCCTGGAGAATCCCGGCAATCAGCCAGTCGTTTCGTGTTCCATTCCCACGCCCGGCATCCGCAACGATCAGTGGCAGGCCTCGGCGTGGATGGCGGCCTTTGTTGCGTCGCGCCGGCTTGACCTTCAGGTCTCCGATTACGAATTCAACGTCAACGCGACCGGTGTTATCGATGGCCCCTCGGCGGGCATGGAGCTGGCGGCCTCGCTGATCGCGCTGATCAACAACGTGCCCATCAAACCGGACCGGGTGATGACCGGGTCGGTCAATCCGGACGGAACCATCGGCCCGGTCGGGGGCATCGGGGCCAAGCTGGAAGCGGCCAGCCGGATCCAACTGACCCACCCTGACGGCAGCACCCATGTCATCAAATATGTCGGCATTCCGGTGGGACAGCGGCTCGAGTTCCGCAAAGAGGAAAACCGGTTTGTGGACCTGATCGAACGGGCCCGGGAACTCAAGCTCACGGCGGTCGAGCTGAAGGATGTCGACGATGCCTACTTTTTCCTGACCGACCAGCGCCTGGAGAACAGCAGCATGTCCGCTCCGGTGACCACGCCGCAGATCTCGCTCGCCGCCATCAACCGGCTTCGCACGGTGCAGGTGTCCATGCAGGAGAACTTCAGGGACTCGCAGAAAAAGTTGGGCGAACTCTGCGAGAGACGATTCCCCGACCGGAACACGCGCGACCCTGACGGACAGTTTCTCATCGGCCAGTTGGATCTTGCCTTCGAATACAACCGGCGATCCATCTCGGCCATCAATGGAGGCGCCCCCATCGCCGGTTATTATCATCTCCTGAAAGCAGCGGCGCACGCGGACATCGGGAGGAATTACGACCGCATCCTCGGATCGCATGCAAAATCAAAGGGCAGCGACCGGGAGGTGCGGATTCTGTCAGCGGTGGTCAGCATCATCGAGCTGCGCAGCGAGGTGGCGAAGGCGCGGGAGGCGCTCGCACTGGCGATCAAGGATAACATCGATTCCAAGCGTCTGGCCACCAAGCTGGAAGCCATCAACGCCCAGCTTTCGCTGCGGGAAGCGTATAGTTATGAGACGTCGGCCGATGACATGATTCTCACCGCTCTGAACGTCATCATGAATGCGGATGCCAGTCCGGAATCCAAGGCACGTGCGACCATCCCCGACTTTTTCCCCACGGCCCAGCAGGCGTGCACCTACTATGCGCTGGCCAGGACCCGTTATCAGGCGGCGAAGGATTGGTATAGCTTCTCGCTGGCCCGCGACGCGGAGAACGACCTCGCGGTGAAATGCGGACTGCCATTTTTCGAAAACCTTGGCACCGCGTTCTCGAAAGGGGCCCAATCCGCCTTGGCGTATCTGGATGCGACCCTGAAACAGGGGTGGCAGTCCTATCTGGAAGGGAGCGATCCCCTCATCAAGTTCGAAGGCAGTCAATACCCTTTCCAAATCCGCGGGGCGAGGAATGAGGCGCTGCCGATAAAAATCGCGATGGCGGGCAATATCCCCTTCAATGACGCCAATTTCCCCCGCATCGCCTCCCTGATGGAAGGCCGGTATCTGCCGGCCCGCAAGGCCGCCTACAGCGAATCCAGCCTATCGGTCTCCGGTGCCGATGCGGCCGGCCCCGGCTCCCGCGCCCCGAAGCCTGCGGACAAGGGATCGGCACTGGCCACGCTGCTGCGGGAGAAATGGGTTTCTTCCAGCTCGAAGACCGAGGATCTGGACGCCTTCGGCAGCGGCGCGTCAGCTTTTCTCAGCCTGTCCTCGCTGGTCATGAAATATTACAACTACCAGGGTGACGATGAGCGGATGATGAATTCCCGTTCCATCGGGATTTACATTGATCTCGCACGCTCGAAAGCCCTGACCCGGGCCGGATTGCTGGCAGACCGGATGTATTCAAAGCTGCGGTCCGGGAAAAAGAGTCAGCGTGAGTCCGCTCCCCTGGGGGCGAACCACGATTTCCTGCTACCCGAAGCCATCACCGTCAACCTTGAGTTGGCCGATATTCTGCGGTATGGCGGTCCCGACGACAAAGTGATCAGCCTGATGACCTTTTGGCGCGCTCATATGTTGGCGGACATCGCTCTGGCCATGATCACCTACTCCGAGAAGAACACCCAATAGGAAATGAATTGACTTCCGGGGGTTTTCCATTTGGTTTCTATCCATCCTATGAAACGACTTCACTTTTCTGCCAAGCCGATACTCTCTTTAGGTTGTGTGCTGTGTCTTGCCGGATGCGGGACCATGCAGAATCCGGAAATTGGGGCGGGCCTTGGAATGGCCCTGTCCAGTATCGGAGGCCAAATCGGGGGCCAGGGAGGCCAGCTTCTTTCGGTGGCCGGCACGGCCATTGCTTATCAGGCATCGCTCGCCCAGCAAAGGATGGCCCAGGAACGGGCGCAGGCCGCGCTGGAGCAGCCATCGGTCAAGAAGGCAGTGGCGGC
>JAYUWQ010000325.1:0-1908 GCA_043753485.1 bacterium | reverse complement strand
GATGGATCTGACCCGATAACCAACCCTTGGAGCACGGTCCCCGTTAACTGCGGCTGCCAGCCGCCGCTTTTCCCCACTCGCGTTGCTGCGGAGTCTCCCGGAGAAGCTTCCCTCGTGGGTTTCAGCCGCGCTCCCTTCCACCCTCTCTCCTCCAACACATGAAATCCATTTTCCTGGTCTCCGGCTTGTATGCCATGGTCCTGCCTGGGCTCCTGCCAGCCCAGGACCCTTCTGCGGTGAAGCTGCCCACGGAGGCGGCCACTTCGGCCTCCGCAGCTCCTGCCCACAGTGCTGCCGCCAAAGCCGTCATGGAGGCCGTCGCCAAAAATGATCCGGCGTCCGCTTTCCGGGCCGCCACCGAGGGTCGGGCCAAGGGCGATCCCGCCTGCACCTATCTTCTCGGTCAGATGTATGAACTGGGACGGGGCGCTCCCGCCGTGGACTTGAAGCAGGCCTTTGCCCTCTTCGAAGAGGCCGCCCAAGCGGGCGTTCCCGAAGCTCTCACGGCCACCGCCCGCTGTCTCGAATCCGGCATCGGCACCCCAGCCCTTCCCGAAAAAGCCATGTTTTATTGGCAAAAGGCCGCCGAGGCCAATGACCCTCCCGCCCTTGGCCGCATGGGGCAGGCCGAGCTGGAAGGCCACCACCGTCCCGCCAATGCGGAAGCCGCCCTTCCCTGGCTGGAAAAAGCGGCCGCGGCCAAGGATCCCCTCGGACTCTGGCTCCTCAGCCGCTGTTACGATACTGGTCTCGCGGCCCTGACCCCCAATGTGGAAAAAGCCGTCAATTTTTGCTCCCAGGCCGCCATGGCCGGTCAAGTCGATGCCATGCACCGCATGGGCGAATTCTACGCCACGGCCCGTGGCTTGCCCGGCGATCCCGTCGCGGCCACCGGCTGGTTCCGGCTGGCCGCCGATTTTGGCCATGCTCCCGCCTTTGCCCGATTGGCGCTTTGTTACCTGGATGGCACCGGCTGCCGGCAGAATGAGGCTCTCGCCCTCGAATTCGCCTTGAAAGCCGCTCAGTTGAAAAACCCCCGCGGCACCTACCTCGTGGGGCGGATTTACGACGAAGGCCTTGGCATCGCCGTCGATCCCATCGTCGGCCTCACTTATCATCTCCGGGCCCTGCAGGGAGGAATCCGCGAAGCCGGCACCGCCGCTGATCGTCTGAAGGCCACCCTGAAGCCGGAGGAGGTTCAAAAGGCGGAAAAACTCGCGGCCCAAGGCGATTGGCAGGTGGGCCGTCCCCCAAAGCGTTAAAAACCATGGTTTTGGTTAAAAAAGTGAGCCACATCACCCGTTCGGGTCATTTTTTGATTGAAGAAAATTGCCCGATTGTTCATTCATGCCTGTGAAATGGATTAAATCGTCTTTTTTCAGGACGAATATTTACTACAGCGCCACAAAGCCCATCACCCACCTACACAGCAGGACGGACCCTTCTCTGGCCAGAAAGGTCTGCCACAACAACTGTAAAGCAATTTTCACGCCGCCGCCCCCTGCAATTCTCCCCCGGTTCCCACTTTTCCACTTCCTGGTATTTCATATGAAACTATTATCTCTAACCAAGTCACTGCTGCTGCTCAGCGTGGCCGCCTTCATAAGCAGCGCCCAGGCAGGCTCTGCGACCTATAATTTCAATACCGATCCCGAGGGTTTCATCACCCGCTTCGGTAATTCGGTATGGCGCCCCACCGGCGGGGTTGGTGGGACGGGCTACCTCTCCATTACAGATGCTCTCAACAGCCAGGGCGGCACCATCGTCTTTGATGATCTGGATCCAGGTGCCATTGTGACTGCCTTCACCTTTTCCTGCGACCTCCGCACCGGGGGAGGCACCGATAATCCTGCTGATGGCTACAGTGTTAACTTCACCCGTGAAGGTGATCCAGTCCTTACCGGTGGT
>JAYUWQ010000324.1:0-4653 GCA_043753485.1 bacterium | reverse complement strand
CCCGGAAGCCGCCCAAGCCCTGCTGCCCACTCTCCCTGGAGAACTTCAGGAAGCCCTCGCATGGACGATTCTCGACAGCAAACTCAGAGCGGTCAAAGCTCCCTCTGAATATTTTGCCAAAGCAGCAGAGGAGATTCAAAACTTTCCTGCGGATAGCAGGCTTTCTGTGGTGCGCTCGCTGGTCTGGGAGCTTTCCACTTCCGCGGAACAAGAGGGCAGAACCATCCCGGAATTGCTTTCCGCCATCACGCAACCCACTGAGCGGGCTGCCGTCATCGAAACGCTGATGACACTTCGCTTTGCCACAGATGAGGGACCGTTGGACCAAACCGCCGGGAAAGCAGCTTCCGAACAAAAGACCCTCAGCCTCTTCCAAACTCCGGAAGACAAACAAGCCGCCGCCCGGGTGGTGCCATTTTTCACCAACCTGACCGAAACCCAGCGCCAGGACATTTTAAGCCGGTTGAAGTAATCGCACCCGGATCAGGCTAAAATTCCCCTCCTACTCCCAAAATCACCATCGCATCAGCTTTGGCCAAGCGGTTTAGCAACGTCCCCAGCAAAATCAATCCAAAGACGTCTGCCTGCGAAAATCATGAGGTCACCATGGCCCGCTGCCAGCAGTCCCTCGCTGCGGTCAGGTCGTTCAGCCAGCATTCTTCCTCTGCGATAGCTGATCTCGTTGAAAGCAGATGATTCAGGAATTCCAAAATGACGCCACGCTGGCCTAGGCTGCAGAAATCGAATAGAGTCGAGTCATGACCTAGACTACAGGCAAGCCATCCAGCATACCACTCGTCACCAACCAGGGGTTGCTCCAAAGCGAGACGGGCCACCGCTGGCAGAAAATAAGCTTTTCCCTGCACCAGGCACTCGATCCAAGGATGGTAGCAGATATTGTCGACGTCGCTCAATCGCAGGGTCTCCGGCGTTCGGGAATGCAGTAATGCATCGTGATCCATGCATTCGGGATCACCGTCTTCAAAGGTGAACTTTTCAGGCCGGAGCACAGAGCCGAATTCGCGTTGAAAGTGGCTTAGGATTTCGGCATCCGTCATGAGAATTCACTTGGGGCACAAAATGAACCGAAGCAAGCGACGGCTACGGGGCCACCGATAGCAAAGCGAAGTAAGAGGGGGAACGTTGGAGGAAGATGATATTTAGGTCCTGCTGAATTCCTTGCAATTTTAAGAAAACAGCCACTTGTGGTGGTCTTTTTTGAAACCACAAGATGTGGGGACGGGGGAAGAAAGAGCTTGTGAAAACCTCTCCTTGAGGCATGATGATGAACGCGCGGAGGGCTTCAAATACTTCGCGCTTCTTAATCGTAAAGACATCTCAATTATGCGTCTCAAATGCCTCGAACTCCACGGCTTCAAGTCTTTTGCCGATAAAACGAAGATCGATTTTCACTCCGGGGTGACAGGCATCGTGGGGCCCAATGGTTGTGGGAAATCCAACGTGGTGGACGGAGTGCGCTGGGCGCTGGGGGAGACTTCCGCCAAGGCGCTGCGCGGGGGAGAGATGGCGGACGTCATTTTTAACGGGACGGATAAACGGAAGCCGCACAGCATGGCCGAAGTCAGCCTCACCTTCTCGGACTGCGAGTCGAGCCTGGGGGTGGATTTTAATGAGATCTGCATCACCCGCCGGGTGTATCGCGACGGGAAAAGCGAGTATGAGATGAACGGCAACACCTGCCGTCTGAAGGACATCAACAAGATGTTCATGGATACCGGGGTGGGCCGCAGCGCCTACTCGATCATGGAGCAGGGGAAAATCGACATGCTCCTGAGCGCCAAACCGGAAGACCGCCGGCAGGTGTTCGAGGAAGCCGCCGGGATCACCAAGAGCAAGGCCGAGAAAAAGGAGGCGCTCCGCAAACTGGAATACACTGAAGCGAACCTCCTGCGCGTCACCGACGTGCTGGTGGAAATGAAACGCCAGATGGGGTCGATGCACCGCCAAGCCACCAAGGCGCGCAAGTATCAGGAACTGCACGAAGACGTGTTGATCCTTGATTCCCACCTGAGTTACAAACGTTTTCACGAAATGGCCGCAGAAAAGGCGGAACTGGAAACCAGCGTCGCCAGCCTGCGCCAACGCCAAGCGGAATTGGAAAGCCGCATCCACGATGATGAGGTTCAAGTGTCTGCCGACCGCATGGAACTGCGCGAACTGGACATGCAGCTTTCCAACCTGCGGCATCAGCTGAATGAGCGGCAGAATCAAATCCAAGCCGCCGACAGCCGGATTGGATTTAATACGGAACGCCAACGGGAACTGGAAAACCTGATCGGCCAGAACTCCGGCGACGTCTCCTCGAACGAGGAGCGGCTCCTGAATCAGGAGGAAGAACTGAAATCCGCCGATTCCGCCCTGATTTCCATCCGGGAGAACATCGAGCGACAGAAAGAGCAGATCGAGGAGCACAGCCGGATCACCGCGGCGGCCCGCGAGGAACGCGGGCGGATTGAACGCACCCTGCGTGAAGCCCGGCAGTCGATGCACCACTCGGAAGGCATCATTATTTCCGCGCAGGCCGAGATCGCGAGTCATCAAGGACAGGAAACTGCCGACCGCACCCGGCAGGAGCAACTGCAGCGCGACGTGGACAATCTCCATGCGGAACGGGAGGCCAAACAGCGCGAAGAAGCCGAAACCAAGGCCCAACTGGAAGAGTTGAAGCAGGAAATCGAAGGGCACGAATTGCAACTCATGCAGCGTGAAAAAGAACTGCAAGCCGCTGAAATTGAACTGGCTGCGATTGTTAAACGCCTGCAGGCTGCCGCCCGGTTGCACAGTGAGCGCTCCAGTCGCGCCCAAGTCCTCCGGCAGCTTCTGGCTGAAGGGGAAGGTCTCGAAAAAGGCACTCAAGCCGTCCTGAAAGGGCTGAATAATCCGGAGTTCTTCAAAGGCGGCACCCGCGGCCTGCTCTCCGGGTTCCTCGAAGTGGAGCGTGAGTTCATCCCGGCCGTGGAAGCCTCCCTTGGCACCAGTCTGAATGCCGTGCTGGTGGCCAATACCATTCTGGCTGAAGGGATTATAGACGTTTTGACGAAAAATCAGTTGGGCGAAGCGGTCATCCTTCCCGAGGACCTCCTGCGCCAGACCAGCGAAACCCAGATGCTCACCCTGCCCGATGGCGCGGTGACCTGGGCCTTGGACAAGGTGAAGGTGCGCGATTCCGTCCGCCCGCTGGTCCACCAGCTTTTAGCGAACGTCCTCATCGTACCCGACCTCGCCACGGCGGTGCGTTTGAAGCGCGATCACCCCGAAGTGGCTTTTGCGACCCTGTCCGGCGAGTTCATCTCCAGCGAAGGCGCCATGCGCGGCGGGGTTTCCAAGGACAAGGCTGGGAGCATTCTCCAGCGCCAGGTCGAACTGAATGACCTTGAAGCTGAGGTCGTGCGGCTGGAACTGGAGCTGGAAGCCCTCGAAGCGGAACAGATCTCCGGCCAGGACACCCTACGGTCGAACAAGGTGCAACTCGACGAGCAGCGGGAGATCCTCCAAATCCGCAAAGTGGCCGGCAGCACTCTCAGCGGTCAATTGACCCTGATCGCCCGCGAACTTCAGCAATTTGCCAGCAAGCTGGAAGGGCTCGCCTGGGAGCAGTCGGAGCTGACCAAGCGGCAGGAAGCACTCTCCCGGAAGATGGAGGAAGCCACTGCCCGCCGCACCCGCGCCCAAGAGGAACTGGAAGGCCGCCAGGACGAATCGGCGCAGTTGGAAGCCGGAATGGACTCCGCCGCCCGGAACGAAGCCGACGCCAGCGAGCTGCTGGGCGAGCTCCGCACCGCCCTTGCGGTGGAGCAGCGAGCCGAGCAGGCCCTGAACGAGCAGCGCGCCCCGATGGATTCGCGGCTCCGCGAGCTGAGTGAAGTCATTGCCCGCCGGAAACGGGAGATTGATTCTTACCACGAGCGCATTCAGGCGGCAGTGGCGGAAAACGAGCATCTCGCCGAGGAATGCGCCTACGGCCGCACCCAGCTGGAAGAACTGTCCATGCTCGGCGAGACCCGGATGGACGACCGCAATACCCTGATGGAATCCGTCACCGTGCGCGAAAGCGGCTTGTCCGAAATCCGCCGCGAAATCTCGAAATTCGCCGAACAGCGCGGCAATGAGGAGGTGCGGGTCGAGCGAATCGGCCTGCGGATGGAAAACACCTCCGCCTACGCCTTGGAGCGCTACCGGATTGATCTGAACACTTTTGAGCAGGACATCCACGCCCTGCTGACCGCGATCCAAAACCAAAAATTCCCCCGCCGCCGGGCCGACCGCCGCGCCCTCTTTGAGAAGGGTCCCGAGCCTGAGGCCATTCTGACAGCTGAAGCCGCGGCCGAACCGATGGATCCGTCCGAGCTTTCCGAGGCCATTGCCCCCGAAACCGGGACTGCTCCCGAGGCTGGACCGGAGGTTTCCGCCGAGGAGGAAATCCCCAGCTTCGCGCCAGTCGCGGAGTTTGCCGCCGAGGAGGAGCCCACCCCCGATGAACCGGAAATCTGCCTCGACCCCGAAATGGCGGCCCTGCTGGAAGAAGGCCCCGACTGGGAATTTGTGGAAACGACCGTCACCGACCTCAAACAACGCCTTGATGCCATGGGCCCGGTGAACCTCGACGCGATCCAGGAATACGAGGAATTGGAG
>JAYUWQ010000323.1:0-4657 GCA_043753485.1 bacterium | reverse complement strand
GGCCCTGGCTGGCAGACCCTTTGCTCATGCTCAGCCGTTGGCAGAGGACATCCAAAGGCAGAGGCTGGGGGGAGACAAACAGCAGGCCATAGATCTCGCCGATGGATTTCGGCATGCCGAGCACCCTTACGGCACTCACAAAAAAATCGATCACGCCCACTTCGACCCCGGACAAACCGGTGTGAGCCGGATCGGAGGATCGATCAATGGTGGCAGGGAACATTTGAAGTATTCTACATCAGCCCCACGGGCGTTCAAGAAAAAATGAACAATTTAAATGATTTAATTCGGAAAACTTAAGGGAATTTGCGATACACTGCCGCTGGCGCTTCTTGGGCCGGATTTCCAGCTGGCCCCTGGAAGCCGCTGGCCATGTGCCTGAATCCCTGACATTGCTGTTCTGATGGCGTTATCCTTTCCCACCACGCAATGGACCCAGCTGGCTGAGGCCTCGCTGAATGGGGGGAAATCTGCCCGGGCCGCCCTGGATGATTTGTGCCGGCAATATTGGCAGCCGGTTTTTCTGGCCTTCCGGGCCCGGCGCCTGGATGAATCCCAAGCCCAGGATGCCACGCAGGGCTTTTTCCTGCATACCATGAAGACGTCGTTGTTCCGGAAAGCCGATCCGCAGCGGGGCAAATTCAGATCCTTTCTGAGTGGAGCCCTCCGGCTCTACATGATCGAGCATTACGACCGCCAGGCGATACGGCGGCAACGCCATAACGCCGAGGAAGTTTCCCTGGAGGAAGCCGGACCGGAGATGTTGCATCATGACGCGCCGGAAGACCGGTTATTTGATCGGGAATGGGCGCTCACCCTGCTGGAAACGGCGCTGCGGCGGTTGCGGGTGGATTATGAGCTGGCGCGCGGCGCGGCAGCGTTTACCGTCATCAAACAATTCCTGCCGTCCGCCCAAATGGGGATTCCGGATTACGAACGGGCCGCCGCAGAATTGCGTATGACGGTTCCGACGCTGCGGGTGGAAGTCCACCGTATCCGCAAACAATTCCGCGAACTGCTGCGCCGCGAGGTAGCCCGTACCGTATCGGCTCCCCACGAAATCGACGAGGAACTCCAACACATCAAAGACGTCCTGCTGCATGGCTGAACCGCAACCCTCCGGGGACTCCGTCCACTGCCCTGAATGTGGCACGCTGCTTCCCGCCTCCCGGCTGGATGGCTTGTGCCCGGTGTGCCTGCTCGGGGAAACCTCCCCCACCCCAGCCGGATCGGCCGATTGCGTCGGAGCCGCCCCATCCTTGATGTTCCTGCCGGGCTACCAGCTGACCCGGGAAATCGCCCGCGGGGGCATGGGAATCATCTACGAAGCCTCCCAGCTCAGCCCCTCCCGCACCGTCGCCATCAAGATGCTGCTGCCCCATCTGATGGACGACGAGGCCATGCGCGAGCGGTTCCGGCGCGAGGCCCAGGCCATGGCAAGTCTGGATCACCAGGGCATTCTGCCGGTGTATGAGGTCGGCGATTACAACGGGCTGCCCTACTTCAGCATGAAGCTGGCTGCCGGCGGCACCCTATCGGAGCAGGCGTGGCGCTACCGGGGCAACTGGCGTACTATTGCGGCGCTGATCGCCGACTTGTCGGATGCCATCCAGATGGCCCACTCCCATGGCGTGCTGCATCGCGATTTGAAGCCAGCCAACATCCTGTTCGATGAACTGGGGCGGGCCTATCTGAGTGATTTTGGAATCGCCAAACAACTCACTGCCGACCCTGCAGGACTGGATTTGACCAAGTCCGCCACCCTGCTGGGCACCCCAAACTATCTTCCCCCCGAATGGGCTGCCGGGACGGCAAAGAGCCCCACCACAGCCGGGGATGTCTACGGCATCGGGGCCATTCTCTATCAACTTCTCACCGGCGATCCGCCTCACCTTGCCGATCAACTGACGACGTTGCTGCGCCAGATTGCTGATCAGCCCGTGACCGCACCCCGGCAGGTCGATCCGACTGTGCCACGTGATTTGGAGATCATCTGCCTGAAGGCCCTCGCCAAAGACCCGGATCATCGTTATCCAAGTGCGCATGAACTGGCGGAAGATTTGCGCTTATGGCTCGCAGGACGTCCGATCAGGGCACGGGCCGCGTCTCGGGCAGAGAGAATCTGGCGGTGGAGCCGGCGGAATCCCCTGCCCGCGTCCCTCGCTGCCCTGCTGGCCACCGCCCTCACGGTAGGAGGCACGGTTCTTTGGAAATCGCTCCAAACCTCCCGTCATAATCTGCAGAGCTCGCTCGTGGCCCAAGCCAGTGCCCTGAGGGAAATTGGCCGGCTGGGCAACCGCACTCAAGCCATCAGGGCCTTGGAACAGGCCATCCGGTTGCGTCCCTCGGTGGACGCCCAGGTGGAACTCACCAGCGCTCTCGCCATGACGGATCTGCGCGAGAGCCTGCGTTTTTCCTACGGAGCCGGAAACCGGGTCCACACTGACGCCGCTTTTACCTGCTACACCTTTCTTGATCACCAAGGCCGCATCACAGTACGCCGGCTGCAGGACCAGTCCGTGCTCAGCACGGTCCCGGGCGACATCGTGGATCCGGAAAGTTATGGCCCATTGAGTCCGGACGGGCGGTTCCTCTGCCTGCGGCCTGAAGGAAAAAGTCGTTTTTCGATCTGGGACTGTCAGGAACACCTCTTCCGGCAGCAAGGTTTATCCGGCACCTACTTTCTTTTCAGTCCGGACAGCCGCACTTTGGCCATCAGCCACGAGGACGGCCATCTCAGCCTGATGGATGTCATCACGGGTGCGGTGCATGCGACCTACCCCACCGGCCTCAAACCGATCCGCCCATACAGCTTCAGTCCTGACGGCACCCGTTTGATTCTCGGCCAGTTCAAAGCCTCCAAATTCCTCGTCCTTGACACCGCCACCGGACAAGTTGTACTGCGCGGGGAGCATCCTCCTGCCGCCAGCATCCGCTGTGCCGTCTGGCAGCCGGATGGCAGTGGTTTTTTTATCGGCACAGAGTCTTTTGAGATCTACGAGTGGTCCCTCACAAATACCAGCCTGCCCCGCCCCTATACCGGCCATCAAGGCAACGTCTTTGCCATCGCGATTCACCCCGACGGTGAATGGCTGCTCAGTCAAGCCGAGGACGGCACCACCCGGCTTTGGAACACTGCCAGTGCCCAAACCGTCGCGCAACTCCCTTACTACGGATCAGAGGTCCGTTTTTCGGCTGATGGACGACAACTGCTCTGCGAAGACCGTGAGGCCCAGCTTCTGCATCTGTTGGACCTCGTTCCAGCCTCCGTGTGCCGACAATTTTCCATTCCCCACCCCGATAAGGACCGCATCGGCACCCGCGGTTGCTGGTTCATCACCTTCAGCCCGGACGGGGGCCTGCTCAGCGTGGGGGATATCAATGGAATCCTGCATTTTGACGGCCACACTGGACAACCCCGTGGCCATGCCGAAACAGGTTATTGCTGGAGTCTGGGGTGGGCACAGGATGGCACCGCTCTCTACTCCGTGTCCAACTCCGGCCTCCAACGCTGGCCTGCCACCGACAAATCACAAGATCTCACCACGGCAAACCCCAAGCCAGACTGGACTCTGCGGGCCCCTGAATTGTTGAATACCGCATCCCCAAATGCCAGTCGCGCGGGGTCTGACTTGAATCACCTGTCCATCAGTCAACTTCATGGCACCATCGCCTTGGCTTACAATGACCACATTGGCCTGTTCGGTCAGCCCGGAAATCACCCCACCGGCTCGCTCCCATCTGTAGAATTCCTGCTGGATTCCGTGGCGATCAGCCCTGATGCCACTCTCGTCGCGGCATCCCAGCAAAAAGCTCCCGGGGTCATCGTGTGGGACATCGCCAAAAACACCAGGCTCCCATTGCTCCCGACCCGATTTTCCGAAGCCACCGTTCGGTTCCATCCCGACGGAACGAGGATCTTCACCGGAGACTTGGATGCCCTCTCCTGTTGGAATGCCAGGTCCGGATCCCTGATCTGGCGCTTTCCTTGCCCGGTCCGCTCCCCCAGCAGCCTGCAATGCACCCTCACCCCCGATGGCACGCTACTTGCCGCAAACCTGAGTCCAGAGACGATCTCCTTGATCGATCCTTCCACCGGCCGCGAAATTACCCGCCTGCGCCATCCTTCCCCTCATTCCATCTCCGGCCTCGCTTTTTCGCCAGACCATTCACGGCTGGCAGCGCTGTGTCTTGGCCATTTGGTTCAACTTTGGGATCTTCACCGGCTCCGCGAAGAACTTTCCGCCCGCTCTATCGACTGGCCACATCCCCCATTGCCGCAGCGACGACCTCCCTTCTCCTGGAATCTATCTCCTTAGTTTGATCCCCGGCGCGATTTTCCTTTCCACGACATCTGCCAAAGTCCCCCCAACCCGTGGAATGCCGGACTGCTCATCCGGCAACACGGCCGCTCGGTTCTTAGTTTCCACAAAGGACAAGGACCAGCTATACGCTTCCATTACCGCTTTCCAAGTCCTGCCCGCTCTTCTCAAACATCAACCCAGCAAGTGATGATATCACCTGGAATTCGGCAGACCGAATGCATTGGAAACATCACTCGATTTGGTCGGGCGGCTCCAGGAAAGGGAACTGTCTTCTTCGCCAGGCAAAGGTGGACGAGTCTTCTTTTTCTTGCGTCCTCCGTCTGATGTCTCGC
>JAYUWQ010000322.1:0-4664 GCA_043753485.1 bacterium | reverse complement strand
CGTCGGCCGCGAGCCCGGGGCCGGTCCAGGTGTAATTGGTTGTCCCGCCCACACTCAGCGTGGCCGACTTTCTGGTTTCGAAGTCCCCTCCAGGATTGGTCCAAGGTGTGGCTTGACCGAAGAACGGTTTCAACCAGGTGGCATCGGTGGCACTGGCCACGGCTCCATCGCCTTCCTGGGAGGCGGCATTCGAGGTACCTTCCCCCCAATTGGTGGTGACTTTGTGCAGGGAAAACAGATAGGCGGGGGCAATCGTCCGGTCCATCTTCAAGGTCACCGAGGCCGAGGCCACGACCGCTCCCGCCGGGACGGTGGTCAGGTTCCAGCCCAACACGGCCCGGCGCATTGCTGCATTATTTTTGGAGGGGTCGGTGGCTCCGGCAAAGATCCAGTCGCCCGCTCCGTTGCTCCTTTCTGCTTCCTGGAAGATGGTGTTATCCTTGGCCGGCGTCAGGGTCAGACTGGTGGTGGGGGGCACGGGCACGATCTTGAGAATGGCTCCACTGGGCAGCCCGGTGGCCGGGTCCGGGGCAGTGACCGGCTGGGTCCGTTTCGTGAGGACGTAAAGCTCCCCGCTGTCATCCTGGCCGAATCCCTGGATGTAACGGTTGATCGGATTTCCGCCGAGAATGTCCAGCTGCGCCAACGCCCAGACGCCCGGGGTGGTTTCTTCAAGGCCCAGCATGACGCCTTTCGCCGATGGAGTGGCTGGCGGCGGCGACAGGATGGGGCTTTGGCTCCAGTCGCCAAAGACGTATTTCCCCGCGAGGGCGGGAATGGCACTGCCGCGGTAGACATATCCTCCGGTGACGGACAATCCCAACTGCGGCAGGGCGGGCGACCCGATGTTGACGCCCGGGTGGGCATATTGGCCGATCGGCCCGGTGGGAGCCAAGGTCATCGCCGGAGCATCCACGGAGAAAGCCGGCACAAAATTACCCTCGAGGTTGCGCCAGCCATAGTTTCCCCCGGAGGCGATGATATTGACCTCCTCGACGGCGTTTTGCCCCACATCGGCGGCGAACAGCCGGCCGCTGCCGCCGGGTCTGCTGTCAAAGCTGAAACGCCAGCAGTTGCGCAGGCCGTAGGCGTAGATTTCAGGCCGCTGTCCGCTGGTGGGAGTGGCAAAGGGATTGCTGGCCGGGATGCCATATTGTCCCCCGGGGCCGTTGGTGCCGAGCGGATCGATGCGGTGCATCTTGCCGAATATTTTGGTCAGATCCTGCGCATTGCCTTTGGCACTGGTGAGTCGTGGGCTGGCACCGCCGGTGTGTCCGAAATTGTTGTCGTTCGAGCTGCCGCCATCTCCTACCGTAAAATAAAGCATCCCATCCGGACCAAAAGCGAGGCCGCCCCCGGCATGGTTGAACTGGGGTTTATCGAACGCGAGCAACACCCGCCCCGAGGCCGGGTCCGCCCGGTTGGGATCAGTGGCGGATACTTTGTATTCCGCCACCACGGTGCGGCTATCCACCGGGTCCGTGGTGATGCCCGGAGCATTGGGGGACGGAGCAATGTAGAACACATAAAAGCGGCCCGCTCCCGGTGCGGCGGGCTGGGCGAATTCAGGATGGAACGCCAGTCCCAGCAATCCGCGTTCGTCGTAGCCGGCCCGTTCCGGGATCACGAGGGTCCCGAGGTCGAGAAAGCGTCCGGGAAGCAGCATGCCATTTTGAAAAATCCGGATTTGTCCGCGCTGTTCGGCAATAAACAGACGGCCACTGCCATCTCCTGCGGAAACCATCGCTACCGGGGAATCCAGCTGGCTGTCGCAAACCACTTCCAATTTGAGTTGGGGGAAAGCGGCTTGCACCGCACCTGGAAGGAGAGGAAGCAGTCCGATCAGACCATAACAACAATAACCAATAGACAGCTTCATAAATAAAAAATGACTCCAATTCGATACGGCTCAATAATGAGAAAAGGGCGCAAAAGAAAAGACTATTATTTATCGAAATCAGAAATGGCGTAGGTTAAGGATGAACCAACTATGATCCGTCCCGCTTGATCTTGCTCCCGGCTTCCCTCGCGCGGGCCCGCCAACCTTCCCACCGCAGTTCAGCTTCCTTCCATGCCACGCCAGAAATCCCATTGTTCCTCCGTTCACCTTGCGGGGCTGACCTTGTGCCTGTGGGCGGGAGGCACCGCCCCATCGCGGGCGTCGACCCTGCAGTTGGAACCAGCCAGGGATGCGTTGATTTATGAGGACGCCAGTGGAATCACCGCGAATGGGGCCGGCGAGTTTTTGCTCGCAGGACGCACCAACCAAGCATCCGGCTCGCGGCGCCGTTCACTGCTGCAATTTGATTTCACTCCCCTGCCTGCCGGGGCGGTCATCACCTCGGCCAGTCTGCAGCTGCACCTCGTGACAGTAACTACCGCAGACCTCGCCGTCAGCCTGCATCGGGTGACCACCCCATGGACCGCCGGGGCGGCCAATCCGGCAGGCAATGAATCCAGCGGAATCACCGCCCTCACCGGCGACAGCACCTGGCTCCATGCGTCCTTTCCTGGAACGTTGTGGACCAATCCGGGGGGCGACCATGCCGTCAGTCCCTCCGCCAGCACAACGGTGACCAGTGCGGCGGGTTTCTTCACCTGGACCAGTCCCGGACTGGCCGCTGATGTCCAACAATGGCTAGAACTGCCGTCCACGAATGCCGGCTGGATGCTGCGCGGCGACGAGGTCAGCCCCCAGACGGCCAAACGCTTCGATTCCGCTGACAGCAGCACACCAGATCGGCGCCCACGCCTGACTCTGAGCTATGATCTGATCCCCGAGCCATCCTCCGGCTTCCTGCTCCTTTCCGGCCTGGTCATCCTCCTGGGAAGCCGCCGCAACAGATCTGCCACCCGGATCGGCCGATGAGGCTTCCGGAAGCGGTTTTAATTCCTGACGCACCAGCCACCTAAAACTGGAAATAGATGAAATCGCTGCTGGCGGGGCTGCGCAGGAGGATGAGCCCCAGATAAAGGGCCGCTGCCATGCCAAGACAGGCCCAAGTCCATCCCCATCCGGGAAAATGCTCCGTCTGCCGATCAAGCCAGCGGTCGACCGCCGGATGGAGATACAGCGGGAAGGCATAAAGCAACGTATGGGCGGCAAAAAACAGGCCCATGCGCCACTGGGTGGCATCCGCCGCAAAAGGATTGAGGCTCAAATGCCGGAGGAGGTGATCCACGCTGTTTTCGCGGAACATGAGCCAGCCGATATGCACCAGAATGAAGGTCAGGATGATCCGCAGGGGCTTCGGCAGCTGCCCGGGACGGAAAGCTTCCGGCGCTTTGTCCCAGAGCATCCACAGGACCAGCAACGCGCCATGCCACGCGCCCCACAGCACAAAATTCCAAGCGGCGCCGTGCCATAACCCGCTCAGGAGAAACGTAAGGAGGATATTCCGGCATTGGCGGAGAAGGGAGCAGCGGCTGCCTCCCAGGGGGATATACACGTAGTCGCGGAACCAATTGCTCAGGCTGATATGCCAGCGTCTCCAGAAATCCTGCGGGGAATCCGCGCTGTAAGGATGATGGAAATTCCGGCAGAGCTCAAAACCAAGCAACCGGGAGATGCCCCGGGCGATATCGGTGTAAGCGGAAAAGTCCGCATAAATCTGAACTCCGAACGCAAAGACGCCGGCCCAAAGCACGGGAAAACTGGGCTCATCAAGGCTGAAAACTTTACCGACCACCATGGCCGCATTGTCCGCGATGACCAGTTTTTTGAAGAATCCCCACAGGATGAGGACTAGGGCGTTGCGGGCAATCCGGGCATCAAAAACCCGGGGCAATTCAATCTGGGTCAGCAGAAAATTCGCCCGCTGGATGGGCCCCGCCACCAGGTGGGGAAAGAAGGAGACAAACAGGATATATTCCGGAAGAGAGCGGCGGGCCTCCATCTGCTTCCGGTAGACATCCACCACATAGCTGGCGCTCTGGAAGGTATAAAAGGAGATCCCCGCGGGCAGCGCCACTTTCAGCAGGAAGGGGTGCACCACGATCCCGAACTGATCCAGCAATTGGGCAACCGACGTGGCAAAGAAGTCAAAATACTTGTAGACGCAAAGGATGGCAAAATTGGTGACCAGCGAGAGTACCAGCCAGCGTTTCCGCTGCTGCGGCCGGTCGGTGAGGAACCGCGCCGCCGTGAAATCGACCACGCAGGTGGTGAGAATCAGCAGCACCCACCACGGATTCACCCAGCCGTAAAACACCAGGCTGGCGGCCAGGAGAAACCAGTTTTGCGCCCGCCGCTCCCGCAGCAGCCAGTAAATGGCGAGCACGAGGGCGAAGAATTGCAGGAAGGTAAGGCTTTGGAAGACCACAGGGCAGACTGGAAAAAATGATCAGGGTTTGCCCGGGGGCGGCGCGGGCGGCAGCGGCAACCACGGCTTGACCCGCTCAAGGAACATCCGGGTGTAGCCTGCCATGGCCTTTTTGCCCAGATGGTCGCCATCGTGATACATGGAGAGGGTCAGGCGGGGATCTTCGGTTTCGTCCAGGAGAACATGTCCTTTGCTCTCCGCCCAGGCCTTGAAGCTGGCGGTATAGGTCCGGAGTTCCTCATCCTGAATCACTTCGTTGTTCTCATCGGGGCGCCGCTTCACCCGGTAGAAAATGAGTTGGATCTTCCGGGACTCGGCAAGGGTATGGAACCGCTCCAATAA
>JAYUWQ010000321.1:0-1917 GCA_043753485.1 bacterium | reverse complement strand
TGGGATACACCGGGCAGGTGGCCGGCTGGTCCACCACCGGGGGTCACGGCATCAATGTGGATACCGTCGGGCCGTTCAGCGATAACGGTCTCGCCGGTGCTCAGGACCGCGTTGCTTTTCTCCAGGGCCCCTCGTCCCTCTCCCAAATGATAGATGGGCTGACGGCCGGCAGTCCCTATACCCTGACTTATCTGGTCAATGGCCGGAATGCGGATACCGTGGGGCCAACTCCCTACCGGGTCCTGATCGACGGTGTGGAAGTGTTGACGGAAAGCCAGGATCCGGTGGGTCCGGGGAATCCATACGTCCGCAAGACCATCACCTTCACCGCCGCAGGAACGGCTGCCGAGGTGAAATTTGAAGGGTTGGCCACCGGCGCGGTCACCGATGACCATTCGCTGCTCCTGGATGATGTGCATCTGTTCGCCGGCACCGGAGCCAGCGGCAATGTGCTTCTGCAAATCACCCCGCTGGCGGGGAATTCAGTGGACATTGCCTGGCCCGTCAGCTCCCCGGCCAACTTATTACTGCAATCCACCACGAAATTGGCGGTGGGACCGTGGATCACCATCGATGCCGTGCCCTTTGTGGACGGGGGCCTGAATCATGTGTTGGATGTGATCGACACCCAGAAGAAATTCTACCGTCTGGCCCGGCCCTGAGGCCTGAGACCGTCGGCCGGAATCCGTTTCCTGATCCGGCCTGACCGCCTCACAGCAACCCTTCGGCCGTTTGAAGCCGGGTCCTTCGCGTTGGAAAAAGATGGACTCTGAAATCAAATGGAACTGAGCGGCGCCGGGGAGGTGCGGAGGATCTATGCGGATGCCGCCGGGCCTTGCTCCTTTTTAAACTGGAATTGATAATTTTTAACTTTGCCAGGGAGACGGGTGCGATGGCTCCGCGTTCGGCGGTGGCTGAAGATGCGCGATCATGAATAAAGTTATAGCTTGCGGCCTGCGGGCCAAACGATAGTATCCGCAGAAGTGTCCCGATTTTTTTCGGACTTCGCGGCGGAAAAATTCCTGACGGGGGGTGGTTCCCTGCGGTGTTTTCTGTCAGCCATGACGGTGGAGGCATTCGCCCACTGCTGTTTCCTGTCCGATTTTCCCCTATGCATAGAATCCTGTCCGTTATTCTTGGTGCCGCATGTTCCCCCGGAATGCTCCCTGCCGGGGAATTGCCGGTGGGCAAGGCGCCTGCTGCGCCGGAGCTTCCAGTCGCGGTGGCCCGCCCGCATTTCCGGATCAGCGCCGGGGCGGGTTACCGCAGCATCGGTGAGGTGCGGTTCTCCAGCGGCTCGCGGTCCGGCCAGATGCGCCTGCCATTTCTGGCCACGGCTTTGGGCAAAGGCAGTCCTTCCACAGGCGGTGCCGATTCCTATGCCGACCGCGCCTATCTGGATGGCTACGTCCGGCAGGACGCGGGCACGGCCAATGATGGGAGCAGTTGGTACTGGGGTTACCGGGATGCGGCGCAGATTACCACCAGCGGCACGGACGGAGGCCAGGCCCTCACTTTTCAGGGACAGGCTCCTTCCCAAAGCCGGGACGTGCAAAACCGGTCGGACCGCGATCCGGGATCGTGGGGCATGGAGGGCGACGGGGCGGTGCCTGTTATCCAGTTGGACTGGAGTTATGATCTGAAGCCGGATCTCAATCTTGGGATCTCCCTCCAGTATTCCCTCCTGGCCTTTGATGAGGAGCAGGGCCTGAACAGTATCAACGTCTTCCAGACACAGGTGAGCCACGAGGTTCATGTGAAGGATGTTTATAACGTGGGGGGCATCGTGATCCCGCAGGCTCCTTATGAAGGAAGTTATGAAGGCCCCGGTCCGTTGATTGACAACCACCCGTCCGTCCGTCGTTTCAGTGAAGGGCGGTCCATCGACCGCCGCGGGGTGCATTTTTATAACCGGAT
>JAYUWQ010000320.1:0-4675 GCA_043753485.1 bacterium | reverse complement strand
ATAATGAAAAATATAATCCCCCTCCCTTCGCTCGTAGATTTTCAAGAAATACTCGATTCGCTTTTCCGTCTCCAAGGCAAAGTAGCGGGGTCGCTTGGAAAATAACAATTGAAGAGGAAATAGCCGGCTTATTTGCACTTCCTTCAAAGCAAAGCCCGAGAACCCCTTTGCATTCAAGGCCTCGGCAACGTGCTGGTGGACAATAAGCGGTGGATGCGACGAACGCGGTCCAATGACGGAAGGCCAAGCTCGGTCTGTCCCAGCAATGGTGACTTTTGGCTTATCGTAGGCTTTGATTTCAAGACCTTCAATCATGGCCCCCAAATTCCCGGGTTCCTGAACTATCGTATCCAGCACGCTCCTCATTTCACAATTCTATGGGAAACCAGCCCAGCGGCCAAAACAAAAAAGAAAGCCAAAATCAAATCCGCACCCGTCTCCAGGAAATGAAGCGGCATGAAGTTTTTTGGGCACGATTGGATCCGGTGGAAGGCAGCGAACCGAGCAAGACGAGGCCCTGCGTGATTGTCAGTTTGAACAGCCTGAACGCCAGTTTGACCACGGTCGTCGTCTGCCCTCTGACTTCTACCCTGCGGCCCACCTGGCGCACCCGGCTGAGGGTCACCGTGGCAGGCCAGGCCTCCGACGTCTGCGTGGACCAGATCCGGGTGCTGAGCAAAACGCGCCTGACCAAAAAGCTGGGCACGCTTTCACCTGCCGAAGCCACCGCTCTGGGTGAACTGCTGACGGACATGTAAGGGAATTGAAACGGGCGGGAGAAAGCCAGAGCTCATAAGGGCACGCAAATCCTACACCTCCTGTTTCCCTGCACCCATCAGGCGATTGGTGACGATTACTTTCCAGCCGCCTCCAGCACCAACTGCGCCTGCCGGGCGTCCTCCCTCATCCCGTGCTGCTGGTAGAAGGCGAGGAGACGACGTTGCCGGCCGGGGGGATCGAACGGCTTCGCCATGTATAATTTGTGCAGGCAGACCGGACAGAGCCCGGTGGGAAAGCGGTCGGATTCCTCCACCCCGCCGCTGCCTCCCATGAGGCATTGATAATACCGGCAATGACTCCAGCCGAACATATGGCCGGATTCGTGGCTGAGGGTGATGCAGGCCCGCCGCAGGATGATCGCCTGGACCGTGGGATGCGTGGTGCGGCCTTCAAGGGCTGGACTACCCCCGCCGAAGAAAAAGGCCGGATCATGGCGGGCGAGGCTGAAGACACCGACCCGTTCCTTCAGCGTAGCCTCTCCAAACACGAAGTTCCACGACTCTTTGGGATAGAGGTCGGTCATGGTCACGGCCAGCAGGGCATAAGCATCAGCGGGCAGCCGGCCCGGGAGCCATTTGAGGAGATCGGTGGTCAGCAATTGGGGCTGGCCACTGGTAGCATTGAGGCGCCGTTTCGCTCCGGAGGCGGCTTCTGTTTCAGCTGGCATCAGGCGGGATTCCATCCCGAAAAAAAGGCCGAGGTATTCCCGCAAGACTTCCAGTGAAGGGGCGGAACCATTCCGGGGAAATTCGCCCAGCGGCAGCAGATAGAGCACCTGGCGGGTCGAGTCCGGCAGATTGGCTCTGCTGTTCCAGTAGGTTTTCACGGACTGCGGCCACTCATGCACGCTGTCCAGCCATTCGCCGGACTTTGGTTTTTCCAGGGGATGATAGAGGGAATCCTCCAGCCAGGGACGCAGCTCCGGCGGCGCTCCCGCGGCATCGCTGGCCGCGGTGCGCGCCCCCTGACCCGGCGGCGTAAAGGGCCAGAGGTTGATCACCGCGAGGGTGACGCTGGCCATGGCCAGTCCGAGGGCAAAGGGAAGACGGAGCTTCATGGAGCCATGTTATGAACGGTGGGTGCGGCCGGAGCAAGAATTGAAAGAGTTTCCCGGCGCAGATTGACGCCCCGCCGGTTCCACCCCAGGGTGCCAGCGTGAACGGCTACTTCGATTGCAATGCTACCACCCCGCTGCATCCGGCGGCCCGCGCGGCGTGGCTGGTAACGGCGGATCGTTATTGGCAGAATCCATCCAGCCTTTACCGCGAAGCCGGGGCCGCCCGCCAGCAGTTGGAGGATTGCCGGGAGCAGGTGGCCGACTGGCTGGGCTGCGAGGCCACGGAGATTGTTTTCCTGTCAGGAGCCACCGAGGCCAACAATGCGGTGATCGCCCATGCCGCCGCCAGTGGAATCCCGGGCATGGCCCTCAGCGCGGTGGAACACCCCTGCGTGCGCGAGCCCGCCCACCAACATTTTCCGGAACGTTGCCACGAAATCCCCGTGACCTGCGAGGGAGTGACCGACTTGGCCGCCATGGAGGAAATCCTCACCACCCATCAGCCCGGCCTCGTGGCAGTCATGGCCGCGAACAACGAAAGTGGGGTGCTCCAGCCGTGGCAGGAAGCGCTCGCCCTGTGCCGGAAACATGGCGCCCTGTTCCACTGTGATGCCGCGCAATGGATCGGGAAAACACCGGCGGCCGGGCTTGGCGCCTGTGATTTTGTGAATGGCAGCGCCCACAAGTTTGGCGGGCCCAAGGGGATTGGATTCCTCAAAGTCCCGGAAACCGGACGCCCCTTCCGCTCCCTGCGCGGCGGCCCGCAGGAATCACGCCGCCGCGCCGGCACCGAGAATCTGCCCGCCATCGCCGCCATGGTCGCGGCCTGGCAAGCGCAGGAAGCCTCGCTCGCGTCCCGGGAAGCGGACTGGCTGGAAGCCCGGCAGGCCTTCGAGGAAAAAATCGGCACCCTCCTGCCGGGCGTGGAAATCATCGCGCGCCATGCCCCGCGGCTTTGGAATACGGTGCTCCTCACGGTGCCTGCCCCCGCCAATGTGAAGTGGCTCACCCGGCTGAGCGCCCTTGGATTCTCGGTCTCCACCGGCTCGGCCTGCAGCCGGGGCGCGGGGGCATCCGACGTCCTGCGGGCCATGGGCCTGCCGGAATCGAGCCAAGGCCAAGTGCTGCGCCTCAGCGCGGGATGGGACACCACCAAGGATGACTGGCTGGCCCTGGCGGATGCCCTGGCCACTGTTTCCGCCACCTTCGGGGAACGCCCCGCCGGCCCGCCCCCTGCGTTTCGCTAGAGCGACGTGCGGCGGATCTGGAAGAACCGGCGCGGTCCGCCTGCGGCGGTGAAGGTGGTGGTCGTGCTGACCCCGGTGGCCACGATTCCGGTCTGCCCCGGAACATCCGTAAACCCGCTGGTGGCAGTGGATTGCTGCACGGAATAAACCGCCCCGGGCACCGAATTCCAATTCAACGTCACCGAACCCGTCGCAGGATTATACTGCACCGCCGTGATGCGGTAATCCAAGGTCACCAGATTGAAGGCCGTTTTCCCGGGCTGGCTGAACAGCCCGGCAATGTCTGCCGGCGTCAGCTCCACGCTGTAGATCTGGAGATCATCCACCAAGCCGATATAACCCTGGCCGGCACTGGTGGCGGTGCCGATGTAAAGCCCCTCGGAAGTCGTGGTGAGGGTATAATCCGTGAACCCGGCCACCGGCTCGACGCTTTCCGAAACCAGCACCCCATCAATGAACAACCGGGTGCGCGTTGCGGTGGGCGTGCCGGTGTTATTGCCAAACCCATCCACATCACTGTGCGTCACCGCCACATGATAGACGGTATCATCCAAAATGGCGCCTTCGGCCGATTCCACTGCGGTCAGGCTGTTCACTTCAAACACAAGTTTCCCGGCCGGCGTCAGATACAGGGAATACAGGGTTCCCGCCGTGGTGAAGAGGGAGGAACGGTGCAGGATGCGCCGGTTGGTGGTGGCCTTTGGCTCGGGTTTGATCCAGAGCGAATAACTGACATTAGGCAGGTGGGCCGCATTGCTGATCGCGAAATTCCCCGTCGTGCCGGAGTCCGCCGGCGTCAGGCGCACTGCCGTGCCGGCCCCGCCCGGGAGCAGGGAGGGCTGCGCGAAACCGAACGGCGCTTCGCGGATTTGCAGGCCTGCATCCGGGCTGGCCGCTGTTGCATCCACCAGGGTAGTGCCGACCGTGTCATCCATCTTGTAATGCGCCAGCAAGGGCGGGCCAAAAGCATACCGGGCCGACACCGTCACACTCAGTGAGGGCACGCCCGGATCGGTGGTGGGGAATTCCAGGGAAGCCGTCTTCAGGCCGCGCGTTCCGGAGGGGGAGAACACCACCTGCAAGGTCGCGGCATCCCCGGGCGGCACCACCACCGGGAAGGGTCCCGTCACCGTATACATGAAGGCACTCGCTCCGGTGGCCACCGGGGTATTCACGGTGACTTCCGCTGCCCCGTTATTGGTGATCGTGAGTTGGCCGGTGCTGCTGCCATTCCCGACGGAGACCGAGCCCACCCGCGAAGTGAGGGCCGCCTCGATGGAGTTGATCGCCCGCTGCGCCTGCAAAGGCAGGGAAATTTCCGGCAGATTCGGATCGGTCGTCAGCAGCTTGAGACGGGCCACTTTCAGTCCATTGGGGGTGGATGGATCAAAGTTCACCAGCACAGAGGCCTGTCCCTGGGCTGGCACCGCGAGGGGGAACGAGGACGCCAGGGAAAAGTCAGCGGCATTGGCCCCATCAATCACCGCACTGGTGACCGAGTAGCTCGTATCAAGGCTGAAATTGGACACCACAAACTCCCCGGCAGTGGCCAGCCCGGGCGTATCCACCTTCGGAAACACTGCGGATACCA
>JAYUWQ010000319.1:0-1920 GCA_043753485.1 bacterium | reverse complement strand
CCTTTTGCACCCGGCCCGCGCGGTCTTTATACTCCCCTCCTCATGAACGTTCCTCCCTTCTTCGCAATCTTCGGCCTTCAGGGTCCGGAGATGCTCCTTATCGGTGCTTTGGTGCTCCTGCTTTTTGGTGCCAAGAAGCTCCCTGAATTCGCCCGCGGTCTTGGCAAGAGCATGGGGGAATTCAAGAAGGCCCGTAATGAATTCGAGGCCGAAATCCATCGGGCCACCATTGAGGACGACAAAGACGACAAGAACAACAAAATCGGCTAATCGCCTGCAAGGCTCAGGCCGTTTTGTCGTGAATCCTTTTTTTGCAGGAGGCGGTCGGTTGACCGCCTCTTTGCTTTTCCTGCTGGGAGCAGCCCTCAGCCCGGCCCAGGAAACCCTCGGGCCTCCGGAGATCCGGGTCACGTCCTGGAATCTGAAAAACTACCTGTACACCAACAGCCCGGCCCGGGAAGGGAGCACCACCCGGCCCAAACCGGCCCGCGAGCAACAGGCCGTGGTGTCGATTCTTTTGCAGATTCGGCCTGATATCCTCGGGGTTTGTGAAATGGGATCGGAGCAGGATTTGATCCAGTTTCAGGAAGCGCTGAAAGCCGGGGGACTGGATTTGCCGCACCGGGAGCACGTGCAGGGCAATGATCCGGACCGGCATCTGGCCTTGCTCAGCCGCTACCCCATCACCACCCGGCAGCCCGTCACCGGACTGCGGTATCTGTTGGACAACAATGAATTTCCCGTGCAGCGCGGATTCCTCGACGTCACGGTGGCGGTGGCTCCGGCCTACGCCCTGCGCCTCGTAGGCACTCATCTGAAATCCCGCCGCGACGTGCCGGAAGCCGATCAGGCCCTGATGCGGCGCAATGAAGCCCACCTGTTGCGGCAACATCTGGATGGGGTCCTGGCCGCGGCGCCGGAGACCAATCTGCTGGTGTATGGCGACTTCAACGATACCCGCGACCAACCCGGCTTGAAGGCGGTGAAAGGGCTGCGGGGAAGTGGCGCGGCCCTCACGGAAATTGCCGCGAAGGATGATTCCGGAGAGCGGTGGACGTATTATTATCCGGAAGCGGACGAGTATTCCCGCATCGACTTTCTGCTGGCATCCCCCGCGCTCCTGCCGGAAGTGCGGGAGGCCCAGTCCTTTCTCTACAGTGGGAAGGATTGGCTCCAAGCCAGCGACCATCGCCCCGTCACGGCGGTGATCCATCCCGACGACTTCGCTAAAAAGCCCCGTTCCAAACCCCGTCCCGCTCCCGCTTCCCCCAACTGATTTCCGGTCATGCTCCTCGTTATCGACAATTACGACTCCTTCACCTACAACCTCGTGCAGTATTTCGGCGAGTTGGGTGCGGCCCCGCTGGTGAAGCGGAATGACGGGATCACTCTGGATGAAATCGCAGCATTGAACCCGGAACGGATCTGCATTTCCCCCGGACCCTGCACCCCGGCCGAGGCAGGGATCAGCAGCGACGTGATCCGGCGCTTTGCTCCCAGCCGGCCTATCCTTGGGGTGTGTCTGGGCCACCAATGCATGGGCCATGTTTATGGCGGCGATGTGGTGAGGGCGGACCGGTTGATGCACGGTAAGACGTCGATGATCCACCACGACGGCAAAGGGGTCTTCCAAGGCCTCAGCCAGCCTTTTGAAGCCACGCGCTATCATTCTCTGATCGTGAAACGTGACACCTTGCCGGACGAATTGCTCATCACCGCCGAGACTCCCGAAAAGGAAATCATGGGCCTGCGCCACAAGGAATACCCGCTGCACGGCGTGCAGTTCCACCCCGAGTCCATCCTGACGGTGGAAGGGAAGCACCTGCTGAAGAATTTTCTGGAGCTGTAAGGGGTGGACGAAGCTCCTGCTGAGTTTTCCAGCTTTCCGGCCGCAGCACCCAAGGCACTGCAACTCAGCGG
>JAYUWQ010000318.1:0-1922 GCA_043753485.1 bacterium | reverse complement strand
AGGAACTGGCCGCCCAGCTCGACCGCACCCCTGCCGACCTGGAAGTGCGGCGCGCCTACAATTTCGCCCTCGACCGTGTCTTCTCCCTGATCCGGGCCCACAACTACAATCCCTGGGATGCGCCCCTCCAGGTCGGCCGCTTCACTTTCACCCACAAACACATTCCCCGCGAGGGCTGGCATCCTTCCATCTTTGAGTTCCTGCCCACCGATCAGGTCAAAGTCGAGGGAGAGTATCTCAAATACAAAGCCAGCCGCGATGGCCTCGGTTCCTCCCTCGTCGCCATCGGCCGCACCCCCAAAAAGGATCCGCGCAAAACTTTCAGCCAAGCCAAAACCTACTATGGCATCAGTGCCGTCGCCAGCTTCAGGGGCAATCAATGCGAGATCTCTTTCCACGATCCGCTCGACGAAGAAACCGTCAAGGTCGGGCGGCACACCTATCCCCTCATCGCCGACTATACCACGCCCCTCGCCGTCCTGCTCACCCGCGAGCGGCCGGAGAAGCTCGGCCTTGCCCGCCTGCTCGATCCTGACAAATATGCCGAGACTGCCCGCCTGTCCCGGCTGCGCCCCTACGAGGATTCCCGCATCCCCATCCTCTTCGTCCATGGCCTGCTGGATACCCCGGCCACGTGGGTCCCCATGGTCAACGCCCTGCGCACGGATCCTGTCATCCGCAAAAAATATCAGATTTGGTCCTACTCCTACCCCAGCGGTTACCCTTATCCCTACTCCGCCTCCCTCCTGCGCAAGGAACTGGACCGGGTCCGCGAAGTCTTCCCCAATCACCAGCCCATCGTCTACATCGGCCATAGCATGGGAGGCATGATTGGCCGCCTCATGCTCACCGACAGTGATGATAAAATCTGGAACGCCTACTTCCGCCAGCCGCCGGATCAGGTTCCAATGTCCGGCCGTGAGAAAAAGCTCATGGAGGAGATGCTCATCTTCAAAGCCCGCCCCGATATCGGCCGCGCCATCCTCATCTGCTCCCCTCACCGCGGGGCCAAACTCGCCGGCAATTGGGTCGGCAAGATCGGCCGCCGCCTCGTCCGCGTTCCCCAGACCATGCTGGCCCTGGGCGACGCCATCAGCAAGGTGGTCACCCTTTCCCAGGGGGGACTCGCCTATGAGAGCCTGCCGACCAGCATCGACACCCTCACTCCCACCAACACCTTCGTCAAAGCGGTGGACAACCTTCCGCTCAGCCCCCGCATTCCCTTCCACAGCATCATTGGAGACCGCGGCAAAGCCGACGCCAAAGCCAATCCGCTGGCCGGCAGCGACAGCTTTGTCGCCTATACCAGCAGCCACCTCGAAGGCGCGCAGAGCGAACTCCTCATCCCCTCCAACCACAGCGGCCACCAGCACCCGGCCGGCATCGCTGAAGTCATCCGCATCCTCCATCTGCACCTGAAAAGCGTAAAACGCTAGTTTCTCCAGCCTCCCGTCCCGGCAATGCATTGAGTGATCCGCTTCCCCGTAGCAAGGCTTTCCAGGCCTTGTTCCGTCACCCGGATCCCAAGGCCAGGATGGCCTTGCTACAGATTTTTGGAATTTTTATGTAATGGCGTCAACTGGCAGGCGCCGCCGTCAAGGCCCGCAGCGCCTGCCCGCCCCGCTCCCCGGTGAGCTGGCCGTCCCGGATCACCGGCACGCCGTTGACGAGCACATCGGTGAAGCCTTCCGCGCAGTGGTGCGGATCATCGTAGGTCGCAGGATCATTGACTTTTTCGGGAGCGAAGATCACAATATCCGCCCAGGCACCGGGACGGAGCGCGCCGCGGTCCGTCAGGCGGAAGGTTTGCGCGGGGAGCGAAGTCATGCGGCGCACCGCTTCTTCCAAGGTCAGGATTTTCTGCTCGCGCACGTAGCGGGCCAGCACGCGGGCATTGTTCCCATAGCTGCGCGGATGGGAAG
>JAYUWQ010000317.1:0-1923 GCA_043753485.1 bacterium | reverse complement strand
TCGCACACCATCAGTTCCAATGTCAGTCTGCCGGGCGCCGGCCTCAATACCGCCATCAGTCTGGCAGATGCGGCCCTGACCTTCGGAGGCACGGTTTCCGGTTCCGGGGCGCTCCGCCATCAAGGTCCGGGAACGCTGCGCCTCACCGGGAACAATCCTTGGAATGGTGGTACCACCCTGGCAGGCAACGGCGTCATCGAAATCAATCAGGCGGCCGCTCTCGGCACCGCTGGCCTGGCCTGGACCGGGGCTGGCACGCTGCGGCCGCTCGCTCCCCTGACGTTGGCCAACGCCCTCTCGGTGGGCGCCGGCATCAATGGGACGATCGATACCGCTGGCTTTGATATGACCGCTTCCGGAGTCATCAGCGGCGCGGGCGGACTGGTGAAAACCGGGGCCGGAGTCCTCACCCTGTCCAATGCCAATTCCTGGGCCGGGGGCACCACCTTCCGCGGGGGGCTGGTTTCCTTCACCGCCCCGGCGCAGCTGGGAGGCGGGGACCTCGTCTTTGATGGCGGCGGTCTGCGCTGGGGTGCCGGCAACACCACGGATATCTCCGCCGGGATCACGTCATTCCTGGCCGGAGGGGCCACTTTTGACACCGGCTCCAACAATATCTCCCTCGCCAGTGTGGTGGGCGGGGGCGGGCCTGGCAGCCTGACTAAAACCGGCTCTGGCAAGCTGACCCTCGCCGCCGTCAACAGCTACACCGGCCGAACCCTTGTTCTGGGTGGTTCCCTGGCCCTGCCAGCAGCGGAAAACCTGGGGCCGGCCCCGCTGACTCCGGTCACCCAACAGTTGACGCTCGATGGCGGTGGGCTGGTGATCGAAAACTCGTTTGAGCTGTCTGTCACCACCGGCGTAGCCGTCGGAGCCGGTACCGGCACGATCAACATTCCCGTGGATTTGACCCTGGGAATCGCCGGGGGGATTGTGGATCGGGATGCGTTGCCGGGCGTGCTGAATCTGGAGGGATCAGGGACCGTCAACTTCACGGGCAACAGCAGTTACAGCGGCGGAGGCACGTTCAAAGGCCTCACCGTCAATGCCAATGCCACCAACGCCTTTGGCACCGGAGCCGTCACCCTGGACGGCACCACCGTGAACTGCGCCGGCAATGTCTTCCTGCCCAATGGGTTCATCGTGAATTCCACCGCAGCCATCAACCTCTCCAATGCCAGCCCCGGCACTACCCTGACAGGCTCACTGCAGGGTTCCGGAACGTTGACGATGACGGCCACCGGCAACCGCAGCAATATCTCCGGCGACTGGACCGGATTTGCGGGTGATCTGATCCTCACAGGGGACGGGGAATGGCGCATTACCGGGTTCAATGAAACCCTTTCCAATGCCCGCGTGCGCATTGATGGTATCACGCAACTGGTCCTCGCCGTGAATCCCAACGTCGGGGTGCCCCGCGTCATCAGGATCGGTCAGCTCACCGGCACCGGACTGCTGGGAGGCCAACCAGTCCCCGGCCGTTCCGTCAATTGGACGGTGGGGGGGCTCGGCACGGATTCCACCTTCGAGGGAGTCATCAAGGATAACATGAGCCAGCCCAATGGGGTCGGCAATGCGGCCTCGGACTTCACCAAGGAAGGCATCGGCACCCTCACCCTGACGGGTGCTTCCACCTACACTGGAACCACCACGGTTTCCAATGGCACCCTGCTGGTAAATGGGGATAACACGGCCGCGGCCGGAGCCCTCGCCATTACCGGCGGCACCCTGGGCGGCACCGGAATTGTGGGCGCCGCGGTTACCGTCGAGGCCGCGGGTTTCCTCGCGCCGGGCGTCAGCATCGGCACTTTCACCACCGGCACCGCCTTCATCGAGGGTACGCTCCTGACGGAATATGACAATGCCAACGCCAACCGGATCGACAGGCTCTGCATCAATGGCGATCTCATCCTGGGCACTGCC
>JAYUWQ010000316.1:0-1924 GCA_043753485.1 bacterium | reverse complement strand
ATTGGAATTGATGCTGTGCGATCCGCTCTGGATGGTGGCGGTGGCAGCCGGGGCGCCATTATTGAATGTCAGGACCGAACCGGTGAGGATGTAGGGATTCCCATTATCAAACGTGAGGGAACCGGCAGTGCGGGCGGTGTCGAGGGTAATGGTGCGGGCGGTGGAGATCGCTCCCAGGAAATTGACTGGGTTCCCGATCCCCCCCGGAATTCCGGTGCTCCAATTGGCCGCCATATCCCAGCTGCCGCTGGCATCCACGTTCCAGGTATGCGGAGTCCCGGCACTGCTGAGGGTCAACGTGATAAACTGTTCTGCCCCGACGGTTTCCGTGCCGAAGGTGTAAGTGACCCCGCTCACTGGATTGGCCACGTTGAGGGCACTGACACCGGTCCCGGCAAGCGCGCCGTATTTGATCAGATAATATTTGGTAAGGGAACTCCAGGGATTGGTGGAATTCTCCTGACGCAACCGGACCGCGCCGCCGTTCAGGGTCAGGGTTCCGGCGACCACGATCTGGTCATTGGCCGGGGTGCTGTTGAATTCAAAGTGGAGGCTGGAGCCCGCCGCAAGGCTCAGGCTGCCGGTGCTGAGGGTGCCGACTCCGGCGCCCGGCGCGACCGCGCCCCCCGCGGCAACGGTCACGAGTCCTGCGGCGGCACCAGTGCCCCCGAGGACACCATTCGACTGGACATTGACCGCACCGCTCCCGGTGGCGGAATCGCCAGGATTGGCCAGAGCCAGCGTGCCGGCGGAAATGGTGGTTCCTCCAGCATAGAGATTGGGGGCCGTCAGCGTCAGGGTGCTGGTGCCGGACTGGATAAGGGAGCCGGTGCCACTGATCACATTGTCCACCGTCAGGGCATCGCTGCGCCGGAAGTCGAGCCGGGCGTCATTGGTGACCGGGCCCGCCCCAAGGGTTCCGCTGGTGCCGCCATTGCCCACCTGGAGGGTCCCGGCGCTGATGATGGTTCCCGTCCCGAAAGAACCGTCATAGGTATTGTTTCCCGTGAGCAACAGGATGCCGCCACCGGTTTTGGTGAATCCGCTGCTCCCGGAAATGACCCCACTCAGCGTAATATTGAACGACGCACCGATGGCGTCAGCCGCCTTGATTGAAGTGTTATTGGTGGTTTCGGCTCCGGTGGAAAAATTGACCCCGGTGCCCCAATCGGCCTTGGCCCCAAGCGTGCCGGCGATCAGGCTGACATTCGCGGCGTAAGTGCCTGCGGCACGTTTTTCCACGCCTCCGCTGCCCAGATAGAGCGCCCCCCCGTTCAGGTAAACCGTGCCGGATCCCGCGGTGACGAGCGCGGAGGTGCCCATGGTGATTTTCTCGACCGTCGAGATTCCCCCCGTCAGGTAAAATTCGGCATTGTTTCCCGTGGTGGTGCTGAAGCCCAGCACCACGCCATTGGTGGGATCGGTTGAAGTGAAAGTGCCCCCTTTGACCTGAAGGATACTGTAGCGGGTGTTGCTGGTGCCGCCGATGTTGACATTGCCGGAAATGAGGAGATCCCCGCCATCAATCCGGGCGGACACCGAGGAATTGCTGGTACCGGCATTCAGGGTGGTGATATTCACCGTGCCCCCGGTCACATACAGGCCGTTTGGATTGACATCGGTCGTCGTCCGGAGCGCGGTATAGCTTTGGGTGCGGCGCAATTCCACGGTGGTGGCGGTGAAGGTTCCTCCATCAATCCGGATCACACTGCCGTCCGAGTTGGCCGTCCGGATGCCGCCGTTGAAAGTAGCGCTGCCGGATTCAAGCAGGAACCCACCACCGGTCTGGTTGATGGTGGACAGGGCACTGCAGGTAAGGTCGCCACCACTGCCGATATAACGGGACCCCGCCACGTTGGCCGTAGTGAGCGCCCCTGCATTGATCGCCCCGCCGGTTCCCAGACGGAGAATCCCGCCGTTCACA
>JAYUWQ010000315.1:0-4689 GCA_043753485.1 bacterium | reverse complement strand
ACTCAAGGCCGTGGCCGGAGACAAAGACGCCATGCCAGCGGACCAACTGGCCCGCTGGAAGGCCATCCACGCCCGGCTGAGTGACGCCGGACGGGAGGCCGATCTCGGGGAATGGGTCATCCGTTCCACCGATGGCGGAAAGTCGTGGTCCAGCCGTATCCCCACCGTCGTGAACAGTCCGCATGGCCCTGTCCAACTGCAGGACGGCCGTTTGCTATACGCGGGCAAACAACTTTGGACGGCAGAGAAAAAAATCGGCGTGGCGGAATCCAGAGACGACGGGCTCACGTGGCAGTGGCTGGCGGACATTCCTACCCGGCCGGGAGACTCGGTGCAGGATTCCTACCATGAACTGCATGCCATCGAAGCGCAGGACGGCACCCTCATCGCGCAGATCCGCAATCACAATGCCGCCAACGAGGGAGAGACCCTGCAATCCGAATCGCGGGACGGAGGCAAAACCTGGAGCACACCCCATTCCATCGGGGTCTGGGGCCTGCCTTCCCACCTCCTCAGGCTGCGCGATGGCCGGCTCATGATGACCTACGGCCATCGCCGCCCTCCTTTTGGAAATCAGGCCCGCCTCAGCACCGACCACGGACGCACCTGGGGCGAAGCCATCGCTCTCTCCACTGACGGCATCGGAGGCGACCTTGGTTATCCCAGCACGGTGGAGTTGACCGATGGCACCCTCCTCAGCGTGTGGTATGAAAAGATGAAGGAACCCCGACGGGCCGTCCTCCGGCAAGCCAGGTGGCGGCTAAAGTAATCGACGCGACCCGCAGCTGGCAGTGCGGCAACGCCCTGGATCAGGATTGATTCCGCATCGGGGCTTGAAGGTCCGGGAAATCCGTGGTTTTGGCACCATTCGCTGCCGTCTGGCATTCCGGGAAAATCATGAACAAAGCCTCCCCTCTGCTG
This sequence comes from bacterium, assembly GCA_043753485.1. Classification (GTDB taxonomy): domain Bacteria; phylum Verrucomicrobiota; class Verrucomicrobiia; order Verrucomicrobiales; family V1-33; genus CAIZWU01. The sequence goes on along the minus strand of JAYUWQ010000315.1, from coordinate 3,768 downwards.
CTGGTGATCTGCTATCTGGGCTTTGTCAGCCTCGGCCTGCCGGATACCCTGCTGGGCGTGGCATGGCCCTTTATCCGTGAGAGTTTCGGACTGCCCCAGGCAGCTGCGGCAGCCGCATTCGTGGCCATGGGGACGGCCTATGCCTTGTCTGGTTCCGCCTCGGGCCGCTTGCTGGGCTCACTCGGCACCGGGCGCCTGCTGGTCCTCAGCAGCGCAGCGGTCACCCTCGCCGTTTTCGGGTTCGCCGGCGCCCCGGCATGGTGGCTGTTTGTGCTGGCGGCCATGGTTCATGGTTTCGGCTCCGGCGCCATCGATACTGGATTGAATGACTTTGTCTCCCGCCGTTTTTCCGCCCGGCACATGAACTGGCTGCACGCCTGTTACAGCCTCGGAGCCGCAGCCGGCCCGGCGGTGATGACCGCCGCCGTCAGTCCGCATGGTGCGTGGCGCGCGGGCTACCTCGCGGTCGGGGGAATCCTCCTGATCCTGACACTTCTCTTCGTTTTCACACGCCATGGCTGGGCGGACGGCGGCCCCGTGTCCCCCGTCCCTGCCGTCAGGGCTCCGCTGCGGGCGACCCTCGCCCTTCCGGCAGTGCGCTGGCACTTGTGGCTATTCTTCCTCTACTCCGGCGTGGAAAGCACCGTCGGCCAATGGTCCTTCACCCTGCTCGCGGAAAGCCGTCAGTTCCCGGTCGCCCTCGCCGGCGGCATCGTCACCACCTACTGGTCCGCCATTTTCGCCGGGCGGATCCTGGGAGGATTCCTCGTGCTGAGGGCCGGCGCGGCGCGGCTGGTGCGCCTCGGCATCGCCGCTGCCGCCCTTTCCACCCTGGCGCTGCTGCCGAATGCCCCGCCCGCAGCCGCCTTGATCTCCCTCCTCCTCACGGGCCTCGCCCTCGCGCCCATCTTCCCCTGCCTGATGACCCTGACGCCGGAACGCACCGGCCCCGCCCACGCCGCCAACGCCATCGGCCTCCAGGTCACCGCCGCCACCCTCGGCATCGCCGTCTGGCCATCGCTGGCCGGCCTCGCCGCGCAGAAGGCCGGTCCGGCAGTTTTGCCGGCCGTCTTTGCGGGAGTGACGGCGCTGCTGTGGATCATCCACGAAACTGGCTTGCGAAAAACCCATCGCCTGCAACACCCGGGCTACACCGGCACCTGAAGCCCTTCGCTGGCTGCCAGTCTTTTCTGATTGGCATCAAACGTTAGGAATCCGCTGGCTCCCAATTCCAACGCCGTAGCGATATGCAGAATATCGAAGCTACGATGCCCTCCCTTGATGGTGTGCTGCAAGGCAAGCTGTTCTGCAGTGCGGTGGACTGCCGGCCAATCCACCGGCATAACACGGAAGAGTCCCGCCGCGACGTCGGATTGCAACGCAGCCATGGCGGCTTTTGCGGCAGCCGGAGGATAACCCTGACTGCGGTCCCTGGTGAAACGAAAAGCCTGGAACTGCACGGATTGCCGGAACTCAAAAAACAGCAGCGAGGTGCCAAGGAGTGGCTCGGTCAGGCGGCTGGCGGATTGAATCGCACGGACCGAATGGCTTTGGGCGATATAGAGAGCGCACAGGAAGGACGTATCAGGGTAAATCATCAGCCTTCTTCCCCTTCCCGTTCAGCTTTGCGCATCGCGGCGACTTCTTTTGCGGAGAACACCTTGTCTCCCCAGATCTCCTTCAACCGTCCTGCAAAATCGATTTCAGGCATCGCCGGCTGGACCGAAGCCGCAGAGGGAACGAGCGTCGCGAATAACTTGCCCCGCTTATGGATAGCAACGGTTTCCCCCTCGGCAATCCATGCCGCCACCTGCTGGAAATTATTCCTCAAGTCCGCAACATTGGCCGTCTTCATGATACATGGAAATACCACATCGTTGAACCCGGTCAAATGAGAACGCTGTCCGCACTGCCATCGGGTACGGGCTTATTTGGCCGGGACTACAAAAGAGTGCAGCCTTGCCACGTCTCCGAATCCCTGCTGGATCAACACTTGTTCCAGGATTTTCCGGGAGCGGATGCCATCATAAAAAACCAGATCGATGTAATAACACTCCAATCCGCCGGCCCCGCCGAGAACCTTGCCTGACGCTTCCTTTTCAAAAGCGGCGGTGATGGCATCCTCGATTTCTCCCCGCACTTCCACCTGCCTGCCTGTGGGGAAACGATCGGCAGGAATAGCAATCATGAAGTATTCCGCGCCAATCTTCTCCAAAGGATTTTCTTCCAGAGGATATTCATAAACGAGATTCATCAGACAGGTGGTTCCCGCAATAATGTCTTTTCGCAGTTCGCTCCGCTCCGGATCTTTCCCACGATAACCCGTAAACGTTTCATGAGGCGGGTACTTTTTCCAGCCCTGTCGTACCTGCAGTTCATCAATGAATTCCGGCAGTTCACTTAAAGGCATGGCACCCGCCAGTAATTGATCGCCCAACTTGATTTCACCAAGCCAGTTGGCCGTGCCTTCCTCTCCCAAAACTTCATCCAGCCAGAGAAACGTAACCGTGTGTCGAAGACCTTCCTTGATTTTGGCAAACAAAGGATGCCAAACCGTGATATCTACTTTTTCTTCCTGCTCGTCCACCCACGGAGTCAGCCAAATTCCCTCGGCCTTGAAGTCCTTCCCGTCGATTTGGATGGATTGGCCGGGCCTGAATGGCTTGTCAGGCTGCCGCGCGGCATAAAACGTCCAACCTTCCAATACCGGGGCTTGGCCAAGCCAATAGTGGGCCGCGAGGCGTTTGTGCGGATTGCCCTCGGGAGTCAGCGTAAAGCTATGACCTTTGCCATCCGCCCCCGGCCCAAACACCCAACCAAAACCCGGGAGCAATTCGTCCACTTTGGAGGAAACCGCAGGTTCCAACTCCGCGCAGCGCCGATCTTCAATGGCGGCATAAAAGCCGCCGGCCACCCCGGAATACCAACTCCAAAAAGCAGCCACCCGTTCCTTGAGCGTAAAGGCGGCAGGGACGGAGACAACCGCAGCGGCGGGAACCTTTTTAAACGGGTTTTTCCACATGCGGAAGGCATACGGTAACCTATCACCCTGTCAAACTCAAAACCCCTCCCGCTCCGCCCGGTAAGCGCGGGCGAGGAGGGTGACGGGCTGGGCCACAGTTTGGCAGGGATGGCCAGGCTGGGCGGTGAGGCCGTTTTGGAGTTGCAGGTGGCAGCCGGGGTTGGCGGTGGCCACGACCGGGGCCTGGGTGGTGGCGAGGTGAGTGAGCTTGCGGGTGAGGAGCTTGGCGGACTGTTCCGGCTGGGTGATGTTATAGATTCCGGCGCTGCCGCAGCACCATGAGGACTCGGGGAGTTCCGTCAGGGTCAGGCCGGGGATGAGCTTGAGGAGCTGGCGGGGCTGGGCCGTGATTTTCTGGCCGTGGCAAAGGTGGCAGGATTCGTGATAGGTGACGGCAGTTTCACCACAGCCGGCAGCGGGGATGCGGCAGCCGGTCTGGATGAGGAATTCGTGGATGTCCTTGACCTTGGCGTCCCAGGCGTGGGCGCGGGCGGCGTAGGCGGGGTCATCGGCGAGGAGGTGACCGTATTTTTTCAGGTGGGAGCCGCAACCACCGGCGTTGGTGATAATGGCGTCGAGATTGTCTACTAGGAAGAGATCGAGCTGGCGGCGCGCCAGTTGGCGGGCCGATTCGAGGTCGCCGTTGTGGGCGTGGAGGGAGCCGCAGCAGGGCTGGATGGGAGGCGTCAGGACTTCGCAGCCGTTGGCGAGCAGAACGTCTGCGGTATCGCGGTTGATGTCAGGAA
>JAYUWQ010000314.1:0-1925 GCA_043753485.1 bacterium | reverse complement strand
CCATCTCGGCGGTCCGTGAGGGCAGCAACCTCCGTCTCTCGTGGGTCGCTGGTCAAAACTGGAATCTGCAGTCCCTCGATCCGAAGGGAACCAACGTCTGGCAAGCCGTGCCTGATGCTTCAGTGGTGACGGACTTCCTGAATGTCGTGGAGCTGCCGACCGGCGATGCGCCGAGCCGGTTCTACCGGTTGGTGAAATAACAAACACACCGGGCCGCCCGGCCCCGGCGTCTGGTTGGTTATGGAAAACCGGCATCCTGACGGGTGCCGGTTTTTTGCGGCGGTGTGGAAACGACCGGTCCGGACGGGGGGCGGACCGGTGCGACCCCGGGACTGGACCGGGATTTGTGTTGCTTTGCAAGGTTCCCGGCCGGATTTCCGTTCCCTTGAGGACGGGACTCCGCCAGAGTGCGGTGTCACCTGATGCCTCCTGACTTTAGCTCCCCATGAACCGCCGCGCTTTCCTCCACACCAGTTCCGCTGCCCTGGCGGCCTCCGCCCTGACTCCCGAATTGGCCTCTGCCCAGCCCGCTGCAGCAGTCCGTCCGCGTTTTCAGTTCTCGGTGAAGTGGGGGATGATCAAGGAACCGGGGCTTTCGGTGACGGACAAGTTCAAGCTGCTGAAGGACCTCGGCTATGACGGGGTGGAGATGGACAGCCAATTCACGGTGCCGGCGAAGGAAATCCTGGCAGCGCAGGATGCGACCGGTCTTCCGGCGCAAGGCGTGGTCAATGCGAACCACTGGTCGATCCGTTTGAGCGATCCGACCGCGGACATTCGCGCCAAGGCGGTGGAAGAGTTGCTGGCGGGGATCCGCTACACCCACGCCATCGGGGCCTCGACCCTGCTGCTGGTGCCGGGCGCGGTGCGGGATGACAAGAACGAAAACAAGGAGCAGGTGTGGGAGCGCAGCGTGGCCGGCATCCGGCAAGCGATCCCCCTGGCGGCGGAACTGGGGGTGAGGATCGGGATCGAGAATGTGTGGAACCGTTTTCTTTATCAGCATGGGGACGACGCCCCGGCGGATCAAAAACCGGACGAATTCATCCGTTATGTGGATGAGATCAATTCGACGTGGGTGGGGATCTATTTCGACCTGAGCAACCACCGGAAATACAGTTATGGGCCGGATTGGACCCGCGCCATGGGGACACGCATCATCAAGTGTGATACCAAGGACTACCTGCTGGCGAAGGATGCCACGGACGGCCGGAAGGAGGGATTCTGCGACATCGGCGAGGGTTCGGTGGACTGGCCGGGGACCCGGAAGGCGCTGGCGGATATCAATTATTACGGATGGATCTCCAGTGAAGTGGGCGGTGGGAACCGGGACCGTCTGGCGGACAATCTGGTCCGGATGAAAAAACATCTGCTGGGCGTTTGAAGCGCTGCCGCGGGCGGCGGTGGTTTGTTTTTTGGAGAAAGGGCGGGAAAAATACCAATTCAAGGAGGATTGCCTTTTTCCCGGGATTTTGAGAAATTGAATTTAATTCACTCCCTCTCTCCCCCAAACCGTGCGTGCTCATCTCTCTTTTCTCGCCCCGCTCTTTCTACTCACGGCCTCCCTCGAGGCCGGTCAGGTGATCTTTACGGAGGTGATGTACAATCCCCCGGCGGGGAAGCCGGAATATATTGAAATCACCAATCTGACGAGCAACCGGACCGACACGGCCAGTTGGACCCTGAGCGACGGAGTGGAATGGGCGTTCCCGGATTTTGCGGCGGGCAGTCCCAATGGCCATTTCCTGAATGAATATGGACGCCTCATCCTGAGCAGTGCTGACGAGGCCACCACCCGGGCGGCGTGGCCGGCGATCCCGCCGACCGTGCGCATCATGGGGCCATGGACCGGTGCCCTCAACAATGCCGGGGATACGATCGTGCTGAAGGATGCGGCCGGGGCGGTGCAGAGCATACTGACTTAT
>JAYUWQ010000313.1:0-1926 GCA_043753485.1 bacterium | reverse complement strand
GCGGTGGCCAACAGCGGCCAGCCGGGCGCGGCTGCCCTCGACGTCCTGCCCCCGGGCTCGGTGCCGGAAAGCCGTCCCGGCCATGTCGATGTCTTTGTCAGGAACACCGGAGCTCCGATCCCGCCCGAAAAGCTGAAGGATGTCTTCAAACCTTTTGCCAGCACCAAGGACAGCAAACATTTCGGCATCGGCCTCACCGTCGCCTCCGTGCTGGCCTCCCAGATGGGCGCCACCCTCGGCGTCCGCAGCACCCCGGAAGCGACCACCTTCTGGCTCAGCGTGCCCGTCGCTTAAGTCCACGAAAGATTCGCCAATTAACCGAAGTTTGGCTCTCTGCCGGACCGGATGTTATCAGTAGACCTCTGCTTGCTGTCAGAGGCGGTTCATCTTTTTTATTGTGCCCAACATGGAGTCTGCTCCCCCACCCTTGTCGCCGCGGACCAAACTATGGATCGTGCTGGGGGTGCTGGGCGGTTTGGGCTATGCCGGATGGTTCCAGCTCATCCGGGATGAGCCACCCCGGACCCCACCTGGGTTTGTCCTGCCGGAACGGCTGTCTGCGGTGCCTGATGCCGGCAATGGGCTGGTCTATCTGGACGAGGAGATCGAAAAACAAAGCTGGCCGGAGATTGAAGGTGGGGAAGGTGGGCATAACCTGATCATCGGTTGGCGGAAGCCATGGGATGCGGAGCGGATGCAACCCTTGGTGGATGCGGCACCCGCCATGCGGGAAATCCTGGAGAAGGCACTCGGGTATCCGGGTTGGCGGCAGGAAACCGGCCCGGGTACCCGCTCCTTTTCCAAATCGGTGGATCTGGCGCGCAATCTCCTCTTGGCCAAAGTCCGGCAGCTTGCCGAAGTCGGCGAGGTGCAGGCGGCGATGGACTGCCTGGAACCAGTGACGAGGCTTTCCCGGCGGCAGGAGCAGACCCCCGTTTCGTTCGCCCACTTCCTGATCGGAGCCGGGGCCTCACGGGCCTCGTATGCCACCTTGATGCGGGTGCTGGCCTTGCCGGGGTCCAACGACGCCATCCTTGCCAAAGGATTCTCGTGGCTGGAGCCGCCGACCGCTCTCCGGGAAGATATGATCAAAGGCCTCGCACAGGATTACCGGCGGGACGCTGAACTTTGGTTTGATGCAAGGAAGGACCCCAAACTGAAGCTCGGTGACATAATGGGTCTGATGAGCGGAAAGGATGTGCCGGATTGGCTGGCGAAAAGCCGCTTCAAGCCGCAGGCCTATCATAATCTCAGGCTGCAGCACCTCGCTTTGCTGGACCGGATCTCCAAGGACACGGGACCTGCCCGCCTGCAGGAATTGCGGGCTGCCCGGGATTCGCTGGAAGCGGAATCCAAGCTTTCCGGCTGGAGCCTCGACCCCAACCGGGTCGGGCGTATTCTGGCTGCTTCGAACCATTTTGATTTTAAGATAGCAGAATCCACCCTTTCCTGCGACGCCTTCCGCCGCTGCTGCCGCGTCGTGGTGGCAGCCAAGCGCTGGTCATTGGCCCATGGAGGGCAGCGCGTGCCCGCCCTTGCAGACCTTGTGCCGGAGTATCTCCCTGAGGTTCCCCTGGACCCCTACGATGGCCGGCCGCTCCGTTGGGACGCAGCCAGCGGCACCGCTTATGTCAGCGGATCGGATGGGGTGGACGATCTTCCCGAGTTCCCGCCCGGTGAATGGAGTGTGCTTCGGGAACCGGGCGTCGCCGCCCGGCTGCCTTGAAGCTTGCGGCAAGCCTGGCATTTATCCGGAGTCTGTGGCATAAGGAGGCATGCGTGCCGCCGCTTATCTTCCTTCATGGCTTGGGTTTATCATTTCCCTCTGGGGCGTTCCGGCGCAGTTGCAGGCGGCTCCGACGCAGGTGACGGTGGAGGTTTCCAAGGCGCTGCAGTCGTTTGATGGGCTGGGCTGCGGGGCGATTT
>JAYUWQ010000312.1:0-1928 GCA_043753485.1 bacterium | reverse complement strand
CGTTGAACATGAAGCGGTCCAGCTGGGCCTCCGGCAACGGATAGGTGCCTTCCATCTCGATCGGGTTCTGAGTGGCGAGCACAAAAAAGGGCTCGGCGAGCGGGTGCCGCACCCCCATGGCGGTGACCTGGTGTTCCTGCATCGCTTCCAGCAGGGCGGCTTGGGTCTTGGGCGGGGTGCGGTTGATTTCATCTGCGAGGACCATGTTGGCGAAGATGGGGCCGGGGACAAAGGTCATGGTGCGGCCGGCACCGGAGTCCAGCAGGATCTCCGTGCCGGTGATGTCCGCCGGCATCAGATCGGGGGTAAACTGGATGCGCTGGAAATGGAGGTCAAAGATCTGGGAGATGGATTTGACCAGCAGGGTCTTGGCGAGACCCGGAGCCCCGGTGATGAGGCAGTGGCCGCCCGCGAGGAGGGCCAACATGATTTGCTCAATGACCGCGCGCTGGCCCACAATGACTTTGCCCAGTTCCTCCTCAATGCGGCGCCGGCCGGCCATGAGGCGCTCGACGAGTTGGTGGTCGGACTCCGCGGGGGACGGCAGGGGGGTGGAAGGGGAATCGGTGCTCATTCAGTGGGTCATGACGTAAAAGATGATATTGATCGCGAGTGGATAGGCGGTGCGCTCGGAAAACTGTTTGAAGTAAAAGGCACTTTCCCCTTCGCGTTCCCAGCCGTCGCCGTTGTCGGTGTTGTGCAGGGCGATCACCATGGGGCGGCCCTTGTCGTCGAAGATGGCGCGGTGGTGGACCTCCTCCGCATCGTGCCGCTCGTAAGTGGGCCCACCGAATTCACTTTCCGCCCCGAGTTTGATGTTGGGGACCTGGGCCTTTTCCTTGATGGTGAAAACGCTGCGGTAAAGCGGATGGGTCAGGGGAATCTCGCCGAAGGAGCGGTTGGGCAGGACCTGTTTGATCACTTCCTCACAATTCGCCCACTCGTCTTCGCCCCAGAAATCATCGAGCAGGAGGAAGCCGCCGTTTTCGAGATACTTCCGCATGGCGATGACTTCCTCATCCGTGAAAGAGAGCGCCCCGGGCTCGGCGATGTAGACAAAGGGATAGTCGGCCAGTTCCGGGTCGGTGGGGCGGATGATGCGGGCGTCCGGATCGACTTTCATGCTGGTCATCTGCTGGAGACGCCAGGAAAGGTTGAGGTCGCTGTCCGGGAGGTCGGTGGCCCAACCGCCGCCGCGGCCGTAGCCCCCGCGTTCATAACGGATGCGGGCGAAGGTGAAGACATCGGTCTTGAATCCATCCGCATACTCCCAGGTCGGAGTGCCGGTGCTGCCGGAAGGAACCTCCCGCGCGGTGCGGATGTCGCCAAAATCCCCCCGCCGGCCCCGCCACTGGGCCGAAGCGATGCCCGCGGCGAGCAGCAGGGTGATGAGAAGGAGGCGGCGGAATTTCATTTCACGGTGGAGGTGGCCTCGGGCGCGGACGCGGGGGGTGGCATTTCCTGGAGCAGTTTCAGCGCCGCACGATGGCGCGGGGTTTCCTCGAGGGCCATCAAAACCTCCCGGCGGGCTTCCGGCGAGCCTTGTTGGTGGAGCAGGCGGGCGAGTTGATAGTGAATGTCAGCCGGATTGGGTGGGTCCAGTTGCAGCAGGGTGCGCCATGCCTGGATGGCCGGAGCGGTCTGTCCGGTTTTTTCAGCAGCCCCGGCCAGCACCCGCCATGGGGCGGCGAAGAGCGGATTGACCGCGAGCACCCGGCGGGCCTGACGTTCTGCGAGGGGCCAGTCATTCGCTTCCGCGGCGAGGGCAGCGAGCCGGAGATTGGCTTCGGGGGCGGCGGCATCCAAAGCAGTCAGGCGGGTGAGCACGTTGCGCTCGGCTTCGGTTTCCTTGAGCTCGCGGTGCACCGTGGCCAGCAGGGACCAGGCGCTGTCCGCCCCGGTCAGGGCCGGGCAGCGGTCGAGCAGGG
>JAYUWQ010000311.1:0-1930 GCA_043753485.1 bacterium | reverse complement strand
GGCACATGCTCTCGGAAGTATCCGGCGAAATCCTACTTCGCCTGCTAAAGCGCGGGGTTCACGGCACCTTCCATAGGGTCAGCTCGAAGCACCTGCACCGGTAATGCTCCGTGTCCGCTGGAACGGTCGGAAGGTGACGGACATTAAACCATTGGACAGTGCAGTCCGGGGGGCGGCAGGCAAGCCCCAAGGCTCCAGTGGGACAATAGTTTGGCCTGAGTTTTCCTCAGGGGAGGTAACCGTGCTGGTGGCGGGATTCGCACCCGCAAATCTGTCGAGGACGCCCCCCCAAACCGCGTGCGTTTACCATTTCGCCACACCAGCATTCCCATCCCTGCAAAGGGGTGGTGTTAATACACCCCCAGCCCGCTCCAAACGGGTTGGGGGAAATTTTTTGGAGAAAGAGCAATCATTTAGAGCATGTCTTTCGTATCCGTCAAACGTAGCCCCGTTGGAAGGGTGGTGCGCGGCGTAGCTGGAGGCATAAACTACGGCTTTTATGGGAGCACACCAGAACCACCCGCCCTCATCAGCCTCAATGTAAACGTCCTGTTCCGATATATTCTCCGCGATCGAAGTCGGGCAGGTTTCAGGTTCCATCGAATGCGTAGAGGGCCATGAGGATTTCGGGGTGAGTTTCGTTTTTTAGATAGGAGCAAACGCCTGAAGGCGTGAGGTTCAAGGGGAAGCGGTGCGTTTAAACTGAATCCAGACCCCCGGAGGATCGCCCGGTTGAGTCCCGACGGATTTCACCACCGTCACCTGCTCGTCCTTGCGGAGGAGCCCTATGGGTTTTCCCTGTACCCACCGGGTCGGAGGATCGCCCTGTTTGATTGAGGTGCGGATGTTCATGGTCGCCTCCGCGATCACCTGGTCTCCCTCCTCGGGCAACTTCTTCGGGTCTCCAACAGCTTGTCGGAAGGACTGGGCTCTCAGCTTCCGGGGACGCGTTTCCCGGCTCATCCAGCCATAGAGCGACCAGCCCGTCGTTTCATCCGTCGGCCGCTTCAAGCTGGAAAAGCTCCACAACCGAACCGTCCCATCAAGGCTTCCAGTGGCGATCTGAGTGCCGCCGTGGTTAAAAGCAACTGCGGAGATCCTACGAGCGTGACCGGTCAGCACTTGGGCGGCCTTGGTTTCCCCATCAAACCAGAGCCTCGCGGTGGCGTCGGAGCTGCCTGTCATTAATACTTTCCCGTCCCGACTATAGGTGATCAATCGCACCTCTCCCTGATGGCCAACAAGGGTAGCGATGAGTCCTCCATCGGCCACGTTCCAGATCTTCGCGGTTTGATCCCCGCTTGCTGTGGCCACCCTGTCGCTCTGAGGGTGGAAGACTGCCTGAAACACCGTGTCTTTGTGGCGAAGCAATGGACAGTGAAGCCCGCCCGTCGCGGCGTCCCATATGGCGGCCGAGTTGTCTACGGAGCCGGCTGTAACGAGGAATTGTCCGTCCTGACTAAAAACACTCCGCTTCACCGGCCCTTGCATCTTCAAAAACAGCGGCGTATTGTTATTAGAGTCTGTCCAAAGCAGAGCAGAATTATCCGGCGCTTCCAAAGATGCCACGATTGCCGTCCCTGCCATATTGAACGCCGCCGATGTCACGATGGATCTAAACGGTCCCTGCTTCCTTTCTGTCGCCAGCGTGAGAGGGTTCCAGATATGCACCTGCTTGTCGCCACTGGACGATAGGGCTTTAGAACCGTCGGGACTGAACGAGACGCTCGTGATAGAGTCGCTGTGGCCGCTGTAAACCGAAGATAATCCGGAGTTGAAATCGAAGAGTCTCACCGTCGAGCCCGAACTACCAATGGCAAGTTGCTTTCCGTCCGGGCTGAATGCCACGCAGTTGACCCCTCCCGAACTGCTTCCGGTGATCTCGCGGATCTTGTCGCCCGCAGGACTCCAAAGTCGCACGACTTCGTCT
>JAYUWQ010000310.1:0-12888 GCA_043753485.1 bacterium | reverse complement strand
GACTTTGGAAAACGTGGGATCAGTGGTCAGGTTTCCCCGGTCTGTGAGGTAAATATCACCATTCGCCGCGACATCAATATTGCCCAACTCGGAGAATCCACTGGCCATCACGGCTCCGGGATTGCTGCCGAAGGCCGGAGTCCAGCGCTTCAAGGCGGTATTGGTGCAGTAGTAAATCAGCGAACCGTCGCGTTTGACCCACAATCCCCGGGAGAGACCGGAATTCTCCACAATCACGGTGCTCATCTGTCCGGCGGCATCCACCCTCCGGATCCGCTGATTTCCGGTATCGAGGATGTAAAACGAGCCATCCGGCATGGGATAGGCGTTCTGGGGACCATTCAACTGCCGCTGCCGGGCCGGGCCTTCTCCATTGTAGCCGGCGGTGTTGGTGCCGGCCACCGTGCGGATCCTTCCACTGCGGTCGATCACCCGGATGGCATTGGCATTTTTATCGGCGACGTAGATGTTTCCCAAAAGATCGCCGGTGGCGGAGTGGGGCTCGCTCAGATCGACCTGGGTGGCCAATAGCCCCTCATATTCCGGTTTCCATTCGCTGCTGTTGTCCAGCACCTCGCCATTGAGGCCACCGATCCATTCCAAATCGCCGAAATTCTCCAACACGGCATCGGACTCCGGCGAAGCGCAGGCTTGGCCGAGACCCAACAGCAGAGCCAGCATGCTGGCGGCACGATGGGAAGACCGGAGCGAGATGCTTTTCATCAAGGGAAATGTAACAGAATTGTCACTTAAGGGAGGATGAAAGCAGCCGTCGATTGTAACAGCCATGCGCGAGGCAGGTCCGGCCTAAACCATCCGGATCAGACGGCGGCGTAGTAGATCAAGAGCCGCCTGGGCGGTCAGCTGCTTGAAGGTCTCGCGTTCCACTTTGAACAGGAACTGCTCTACCAGCGGCTCCTCGATCCCCTTGGAGGCGAGGCCCACGAACACGGTGCCCACGGGCTTTTCCACGCTTCCTCCGCCCGGGCCCGCGATGCCCGTGACTGACAGGGCATGGTCCGTGCCCGCCGCGTGAAGACAGCCGTGGGCCATGGCCGCACAGACTTCATGGCTGACCGCTCCCCGCACCGCAATCAGATCTGCCGGCACGCCGAGCAGGTCGGTTTTGGCTTCATTGGCATAGGTCACCACTCCACGCGGGAAGATCGCCGAGGCCCCCGGCACATTGGTGAGACGATGGGCAATGAATCCTCCTGTGCAGGACTCTGCGGTCGAGACGGACTGCCCCATTCTCACCAGCAGATCCACGACCGTAAACTCCAGCGGCTGATCCCTGGAGCTGAAATAATGGGCCGGAAAGGCCGCGCAGATGATCGCTTCCGAGGCCGCCAACTGCGCCGGAGTACCCAGCACCCGCACAATCACCTCGCCAGCCCTCGCGCAGTAGCCCAACTCCACATCGCCGAGCGATTGGATGGAATCCTCCACGGCCGCCGCCACTTGGCTTTCGCCCATGTTGGCGAGGCGGAAATTCCCCATTTCCCTGATCACGGTGCGCCCCTCACAGATCTTTTTGAGCAAGGGCACCACCACCTCGTTCACCATCGGATGCAGTTCGCGCGGCGGACCAGGCAGTAAAATCAAATGGGGCGAAAGGCCCCCGTCCGCGGCTGCTACCGGCCCCGGTGGAAGATATAATCCCGGCGCGGTGCCCCACGCATTCATCAAAACTGTCGCTCCTTCCGGCACCATGGCCTGACGCCGCGTGGCCTCGCTCATCTCGCGCCGCCGGTTCCATAACAAGGCCTTGATCGCTCCTTCCACTTCGGGATTCAACTCCAGCGGCAGGCCGAGCAATTCCGCAATCAGCTCCCGCGTGATGTCATCGCTGGTCGGCCCGAGGCCACCCGTGACAATCACAATGTCCGCCCGCCCCACCGTTTCCAGGACGGCCTCGCCAATAATGGCCCCGTCAGGAATGGTGAGCTGCCGGCCGATCCGCAGTCCCAGCGGCAGCAGCGTTTCGCCGAGAAAGGCGAGGTGGGTGTTCAGGGTGTTTCCCAGCAGCAGTTCCGTCCCGGTATTGATCACTTCAAGGCGCATCCGCCAGCTATCGCCGGGCGGTGCGGCCGGTCAAGCCGGCTTGATTTCTCTTCCGCTCAGGGACTCGCGCCACAGCAGCCACAGCCCCATGCCGAGCAGGGTGGCATTCAACACCAGATGCTGGAAATAGCCCAGCTCCAGATCCGTCTTCCCAAAACACCCGCAGGAGATATCCAAACCCCGGTACCACGACCACGCGATGACCACGATGAATACAGCGAGACTCGCCGACAAAATCGCCAGCGATCCCACATACAGCCGCTTCAGCAACACCCCGGCGGCACAAAACAGCTCCAGCCAGGGCAACCCCAAGGCGAGCAGCCCGGCATAAGGATCCGGGAGCAGATGGAAACTGCGGATATCCAGCAGAAATTGGATCGGGTCCCGTGCCTTCTCATAGCCAGCCACCAAAAAGACCCCCGCCAGCACGAGGCGGAAGATCCATTCAAGCACACGGGAATAACTCATCGGGGGAAAACTACAGGGCATATCATGGCCAGGGAGCAGCTTTTGGCTACCGCGGATCGACACCCGTTCCCGAAGCCGCAGGGGAGGCGCATCCGGCACCGCCGTGCCCACCCGCAATGCGGCTTGCCACCGGTGGAGTTTCCGCCTAGTCAGAACCAGCCATGCCCGATCCTGCTGCTGCCCCCACCCCCGCGCTATCCAAGTCGCGTGTCTTCGCCCGGCGGCTCAGCAGCACTCTGGCGCTATGGGCGCTCGTCGCTGCGGCCATCGTGACCGGGAAGGGCGCCCTGTTTTTTGTGCTGCTGGGCTTGTTGGGGATCGCGGGAGTGCGGGAATTCGTCACCATGGACAAAATGCTGCCGAAGCCATGGCGCTGGGGGCTGATCGGAGTCACGATCGCCTGGTTTGCCGTGACGTTCACGATTTGTCAGCGCACGGGTCAGCCATGGTCGCCCGTGGTTGATCTCGCGTTCATCGCCGGGGTAACTCTTGCGTCGTTTTTGCCGGTGTTGTTCCGCCCGCTGGAAGGCCGTGGCACGCTCTGGGCCATTGTTTATACGATCGCGGGTTTCCTCTACGTCCCTTGGCTCAGCAGCTTCATGACCCGGGTGCTTTACCTGCCGGGCGTCGATCCGGACGGTTGGCTGCGGGGCCTGCCCTATCTGGTTTTTTTGATCGTCACCACCAAATTCACCGATTGCGGCGCCTACGCGGTGGGATCGTTGATCGGGAAACACAAGATGATCCCCCACATCAGCCCCGGCAAAACCTGGGAAGGCATGATCGGCGCAGCCCTCGGTGCGCTCGTGGGCGGGTTGGGCGTTTATTTTGCCTGGCAGCACCGCATGCCAATGCTCACTCCGGTCAGTGCCACCGTGCTTTGTCTCATTCTCGCGGCGGTCTGCGTGGTGGGCGATCTGGCGGAAAGCGTCATCAAGCGCTGTCTGGAAGTGAAGGATTCCGGGAACTTCCTTCCCGGCATCGGCGGCTCGCTTGATCTGATCGACAGTCTGCTTTTCACCGCTCCGGTCTTCTATTTCTATCTCTGGTATGTCAGTAGTCAGGCCCTCTGAAAAGCGGAAGCGCGTCATCCTCCTCGGGTCCACTGGCAGCATCGGCACCAGCGCCCTGAAAGTCGCCCGCGATATCCCGGAGCGGATGGAAGTGGTCGGTCTCGCTGCCGCGCGCAGCACAGACGCCCTCGCCGCCCAGGCCGTGGAATTCGGGGTCAAGCATGTAGCCCTCACCGATACCGCCTCGCTCCCTGCGCTGGCCAGCGCCTTGCCTGATGATGTCAGGATTTTTCCGGGCGAATCCGGCCTTGTGGAGCTGATCCAGGCGGTGGAGGCGGACATGGTGCTCATCGCCATTGTCGGCACCGCCGGGTTGCGTCCGGCGCTCGCCGCCATCGAGGCCGGCTGCGATCTCGCCATTGCCAGCAAGGAGATTCTGGTCATGGCCGGCGAAATCGTGATGGAAGCCGCCCGCCGCCAAGGCGTGGCCGTGCTGCCGGTGGACAGCGAGCACAACGCCATTTTCCAGTGCCTCGAAGGCCGTGATCCGGAGGAGGTGACCCGTCTGATCCTCACTGCCAGCGGAGGCCCGTTCCGCACCTGGCCGAATGAACGGATCGCCTCCGCCACCCTCGGTGAGGCCCTGAAACATCCCACCTGGGAAATGGGCCGGAAGATCACTATCGATAGCGCGACGCTTTTCAACAAAGGCCTCGAAATGATCGAAGCCCGCTGGCTGTTCAATGTTCCCATGGACCGGGTGGATGTGATCGTCCATCCGCAAAGCATCATCCATAGCATGGTGGAGTTCATTGATGGCAGTGTGCTGGCCCAACTCAGCCACAGCGACATGTGTTTTCCAATCCAGTATGCCGTCACTTGGCCGCAACGGGTGAAAAACAGCCTGCGTCCGCTCGACTTTGCGGCCCTGCGCCAGCTCGATTTCGAAGCGCCGCGCCGCGCCGATTTCCCGGCCATCGACCTCGCCGTGCAAGCCGGCACCATCGGGGGATCTCTCCCTGCAGTCTACAATGCCGCCAACGAAATCGCCGTTGCTGCCTTCATCGAAGGCCGCCTCTCCTTCCCCGGGATCTGGCAGGCGGTGGCACGCACCATGGAGGTGCACCAAGCTGAACCGCACTCCGGTTTGGACGCCATCCTCGCCGCCGATGCCTGGGCGAGGAAGGAGACCGGACGGCTGCTGAATTCGGGCTGAGGCCAAGGAAAGGAGCATCAACGGATGATGCTGACCAGCAGAGCCGGATTTTGCCGGAAGGTGCCATTCCTCCACCGTCCTGGATTCCGTGCCTGACGCATTCAATGGGGATAATCATTGACTTGGCCGGGGGATTTCCGTTATTCATCTGAACTTGTGCGCAACGGGCCGACCGCTTCCATTGCAGGAATTCAGGCCCCTTTCAGAGCAATGTCGTCCATCGATTTCCCATGAATGCGCTGCTGACCAAATCCGATGAAGATCTCCGCACGGAGTTGCGGGGATTTCCATCTTCCGCTCTGGACGCCGTGATGACGCTGCGCGGCGATTTCACGCGGGTCCTTCTCCGCGCCGCCATGTTGGGGTTGCTGCAGTTCTATCTGCCCAAAACCAATGCCCGTTCCCTCGCGGATGTTCCGGACGACGCCCGGCTCAGCGAGGACCTCGGGGTCGATTCCCTGACCTTGGCCGAGGCCGCTTTCAAGTTTGATGAACTGCTGGGCGTGCCTATCGAAACGCATGAGACCGCTCAGGTGAAAACAGTGGGTGAACTGCACGCGTTGCTGTGCCGGAAACTCGACCTGCTGCCCCCGGAGGCGGCCTCCCCCTGACCTCCGCATGGAATCCGTCTTCATCACCGGCCTGGGATTTGTGACCAGCATTGGCCACAGCCGCGCCGCCGTAGTCGAATCGCTGACGGAACTGCGCAGCGGCATCGTGCCATGGGATCCGCTGCCTGGCACCGCACTTCCCGTCAAAGTGGCCGGCACCTTGAAGGGATTCGACCTTGCGGCGGCAGATCCCGCCGGCTGGATCTTTCCTGACGGATTGGAAATCGACCGCCAGACTGCCCGCAGCCTCCCACCCCATGGCGCCTGCGCGGTGCTGGCAGTCCACCAGGCCCTTGCTGAAGCGGGGCTTTCCCTCACTGGAATCACGGATGGGCGCACCGGCCTTGCCTGTGCGTCAGGTGGCTCGCCGCAGGTGATGTATGACCGGCTGTCGGCGATGGCGCGCACCGGCTGGCAGCGCGGGCATCCGCTGGGAGTGGTGGCATCCGTGGCCGGGACCCTCAATTTCAATCTGGCGGCCCACCTCGGCATCCGCGGGGCCTGCTGCGGTTTTGTGTCCGCCTGTGCTTCGTCCGCGCATGCCCTCGGTTATGCCTGCGATGCCATCCGTCTGGGGCGTCAGGACCGTATGGTCGTGGTCGGGGCGGAGGACTTGAATGTGCCGATGCTGCTGCCGTTCCACGCCATGGGCGCGCTGTCCTTGGAGGCCGATCCGGCCCGGGCTTCCTGTCCGTTCGATGAAGCCAGGAGCGGCTTCACCGGCACGGGCGGCGCGGTCGTGCTCATCCTCGAATCCGGGAGCGCGGCCAGACGCCGCGGAGCCACCCCGATGGCCCGGCTGGCCGGCTGGGGGGAAGCTGCCGATGGATTCAGCGTGGCGGCGCCTCATCCGGAGGGCGATGGTTTGGCCCGCGCCATGTCCCTCGCTTTTTCGGATGCCGGCATCAATCCTGACGAAATCGATTACGTCAATGCCCATGCCACCAGCACGCCCGCCGGGGACCGGGCCGAGGCACTGGCGCTGCACCGCGTGTTCGGGGCGCACCGTCCCGCCATTTCCAGCACCAAAGCCCTGACCGGCCATGGGCTCTCGCTGGCGGGCGCCATGGAGGCGGCGTTCTGTGTCCTCGCGCTCCAGGAGGGCTTAATTCCGGGCCAGGCGAATCTGGTCAAAGTCCTGCCCGAAGGCGCCGGGTTGGATCTTCCCCGCGAAACCCGGGACACCCCGCCGGCCATTATCGCCAGCAACGCCAGCGGATTTGGCGGGGCCAACGTTTGCCTCATCCTCACCCATGCCTGACATTATCACTTCCACCATGCTCAAACTCGCCTGGACTGGCATGCTGCTCGGTGTGGTCAGTGGCGCCGTGATCGGTCTATTCTTCGCCCGGGAGGACTGGATGGGCGGCTATTCCGGCTGGCGCCGCCGCCTCACCCGGCTCGGTCACATTTCCTTTTTCGGCCTGGGTTTTGTGAATTTCTTCTTCGCTTTCACCCATCACGCATTGCATCTCGATCCCGCCTGGGCGCTGCGGGGCGCGTGGGCCTTTGCCATCGGCGCGGCCACCATGCCCACTGTCTGTTTCCTCAGTGCATGGCGGAAGCCGCTGCGGCATCTCTTTTTTATTCCTGTCAGCGGCGTAGCCGTGGGCGTGCTCTGCACCTTCATCGGCTGGCCCTGAATCCGATCCGTCCGTGCGGGACCATCCTTTAAACCCATGACCCTCGGCCTCATCGCCATGTCCGGCATCCGCTGTCAGAACGCGGAGCTGCTCGCCATCGGGCTCACGCTTCCCGGGTTTCTGGAGCGCAGCAAGGTCATTGCCTCCCTGCCCAGCCTCGGGTTGCTCACGCTGGCGGGGCTGACTCCGGCGGATATTGAAGTCAGTTATGTGGAAGTCCCGGATCTGGCCCGGGTGGACGGGCTGCCGGGTGAATTTGATGTAGTGGCCATTTCCAGCTTCTCGGCCCAGATCAAGGAAGCCTATCAATTGGCGGACCGTTACCGGGCGGCGGGCACCCTCGTGCTGCTGGGCGGCCTTCACGTCAGCGCCTGCCCGGATGAGGCGGCCCGGCACGCTGACGCCATCGTCATCGGGGAAGGTGAACCGGTCTGGCCGGATCTCATAACGGATCTGAAGGCCAACCGGCTGCAGCCCCGTTACAACGCCCGCGGCCGGTCGTTCAATCTGGCGGAAGCCCCGATGCCGCGCTTCGATCTCCTCGACATCAGCCGCTACAACCGCATCACCGTGCAGACGCAGCGGGGGTGCCCTTACAATTGTGATTTTTGCGGGGCCAGCATCCGGCTGGATCCCCGCTACAAGCTCAAGCCGGTGCGGAAAGTGATTGATGAGATCAACCGGGTGCGGGAACTCTGGCCGCATCCGTTTCTGGAATTCGCCGATGATAACACCTTTGCGGACCGCCGCCGCGGGCGCGATCTCTGCCGCGCCCTGATTCCCCTGGGTCTCCGCTGGTTCACTGAGACCGACATTTCCGTGGCTTGGGACGACGCATTGCTGCACCTCATGAAGGAAAGCGGCTGCGCCCAGATTTTGATCGGGCTGGAAAGTCCTGACGTCCGCGAACTGGACGGCGTGGAGCGCAAGGCGAATTGGAAACAGCGTCAGGCCGACGGCTACCGGGAAGCCATCGCCCGCATTCAGGACGCCGGGGTCACGGTGAATGGCTGCTTTGTGCTGGGGCTTGACCAGCAGGACACCACCTGCTTCGACCGGGTGTTGGAATTTGTGAAGGAGACCGGGCTGTATGAAGTCCAGATCACCCTCATGACGGCTTTTCCCAATGCCCCGCTTTACGACAGGCTCCTCGCGCAGGGCCGCATCATTGAGCCCGGGGCGTGGGAAAAATGCACCTTGTTCGACGTGAACTACCAACCCGCCCAAATGTCCATCGCCGAGCTGGAGAACGGTTTCCGCAACCTCGGCCAGCAAATCTACGACCGCGATTTTATCGAAGCACGCCGCCGCCGGTTCCTGCAGCGCCAGAGTGAATTGCGTCAGCAGCGGGCGGTGGAAGACTCAGGGTAGGGGGTTCCGGCCGCTTCAGGCACTCAGTTTCCACGGGCTGCGCAGGGGGCGGGCAAGTTGGGCGTTCGCGTCAGCGTCGGAGCCAAAGTTTTCCGCGACGCCATCATACTTCACCGGCCGGCCCAGCGCCGCGGAGATGGCCCCCAGATGGCAGAGGGCGGCCGCCCGCTGGGCCACCGGGGCAGGCGCGGCCGTCTGGCCGCGGGTGAGCACCGCGTCGATGAAATTGCGGTGGTGGTTGGTGGATTCAAAGAGCCGAACTTCACCATCCTTGGGCCGCACCGCACGGAGGCTGACGGGATCGGTTTCCAAGCGGTCATTTTCCGTAAAAATCGTGCCTTTGGTACCGACAAAACGGATCCCCCACTCCTTCTCGTTGGTGGTGCTCACCATCACGATGCGGGTGCCGTTGGCATATTGATATTCGATGCGGAAACTCTCCGGAGCATTGAAGATCCCCTTGTCGCGGCGGACCACCCCCGTGGCGGAGATTTCAGTGGGCGAGGTGTCGTCCATGCCTGCACCCCATTGCGCCACATCCAGAAAATGCGCGCCCCAATCCGTGATGTAACCTGGGGCATAATCGGTGATCCACCGGAAATTGTAATGCAGGCGGGCCTGATGATAGGGCGCCTCCGGGGCCGGGCCCAGCCACATCGGATAGTCAATCCCGGCAGGAACCGGCTGCGCCGCCTCGGTGCCGTCGAAGCCGCCTGAAGGACGGAATTTTCCGGGCACGCCGACTTCAATCACTTTGAGATCGCCGATGTGGCCGTTGCGGACCCACTCGCAGGCGAGGCGGGTTTTCAGGCCGGAGCGCCGCCAGGTGCCACATTGCAGCACCTGTTTATGAACCTCGACGGCCCGGCAAATAGCCCGTCCGTCCGCAATGCCGGAGGCCAATGGTTTTTCCGTGTAGAGGTCCTTGCCTGCGGCGGCGGCGGCCGTGGCGATCACCGCATGCCAGTGGTCAGGGGTGGCATTCATCACGGCATCGACATCCTTGCGGGCGAGGACTTCGCGGAAGTCCCCGTAGAGGTCGCCCTCCTTCAGTTTGGCCAGTTCTCCGGCGGCCCGGCGGTGGTTGACGTCGATATCACAAATAGCGACCACCTGCACGCGTTCATCACTGAGGAAGGACTTCAGATTTCCCGTGCCCATGCCGCCGACGCCGATGCAGGCGAGCCGGACTTTGGAATTCGGCGCCACCGCTCCATCCACTCCAAGGACGCGCCCTGGCAGAATCAACGGAGTGCCGAGGGCGGCAGCGGAGGCGGAAAGGAAGCGGCGGCGGCTAACGGTTTTGCTCATGGGATGCAGAGGTGAAGTCACCTCTGCAAACGCGCCAGCCCGGCGACATGTTTCCTCCCATTTCCACCCACTTTGCCGCGTTTTCCATTTTCAGGCCGGGACCGCTTCCGTCAGCGGCGCGCCATAGGGAAGGTCGTCCGGGAGATCCACGAACTCGCTGATTTGGGCCCAGAGTTCCGTGTAGTCGCGGCCAAGGTCGCCGGAGAGACAATCGGTTACGGCTCCCGCGGCTTCCGGAAAGCGCATGATGAGATCCTTGAATGAAAAATTGGGGTCGTAGAAGGCATAGACCAGTTTGCGCATGTTCTCCACACTGGTGCGGATGGCGGCGGCGTAACCGGCGAAACGTTCCGGCGAGACATCGTCAGCTTCCAACGCTTCATGCACGGCATCGGCGGCGAGGACTCCGCTCTTCAACGCCAGCATCACCCCGCTGCTGAAAACGGGGTCAAGGAACGCAAAGGCGTCGCCTACCAGCAGCAGCCCGGGAGCCGCCCCGTATTTGCTATGACGGGAGTATTCGCTGGTGATCCAGTATTCTCCCTCCTGGCGGCCGGTGGCGAGATGCTCCCGCATCCATGGATTGCCCGCGATTTCGCGATCCATCATCTCCTTGGGATCGCGCACACCATCGCGGCTGAGGTATTTGCCTTCCGCCACCACGCCGACGCTGATGCGGTCGCCATGCTGCGGGATGTGCCAGAACCAGCCTTTTTCCGGAATGGCGGCCACGGTGGTGGTGCCTTCATCGATGCCGGATTCGCGGGAGGCTCCTTCATAATAGGTCCAGACGGCGACCTTGTTCAGCTTGGGGTCCGGCAGGCGCCAGCCCAGCCGGTTGGAGGCGAAGGCTTCCTTGCCGGTGGCGTCGATGGTCAGGCGGGCATGGAGTTCCTCCTCACTGCCGTCCGCGTTTTTGACCCGGACTCCGGACACGGCGTTATGGGCATCGCGGAGCAGGGTGGTGACGGTGCATTCCTCACGGACTTCCGCGCCCGTTTCAGCCGCGTGGCGCAGGAGCATTTCGTCGAACTCCGAGCGCAGCACCTGCCAGGTCTGGGCGACGGTATTGATGTCGTAGCGGGTGTGGAAATAGAAGGGCTGCGAGCGTTTACCGTCCGGCTGGACAAACATTACGCTGTATTTTTTCTGGAAGTGCGAGGCCTTCATCCGTTCCACCAGACCGAGCCGTTCCAAGGGGCCGAAGGTGAAGGGAATGAGGGATTCACCAATGTGATAGCGGGGAAACTTCTCGCGCTCCAGAATGAGGACGCGGTGGCCGTATCCGGCCAGGAGTGCGCCGGTGCTGGCACCGGCGGGGCCGCCGCCGATGATGATGACATCGTAGTCTGGAGTCGCGGGCATTACCATGATAGGGCGCAGGTTGGGGAGTGGAGGGAACGGGTGGATTTACGTCGTGGCATCGGAAAAAGTTTCCCCGGGCCGCTTGCCGACGAGGAATTCGAAAAGCGGGGAGGCCATCAGCGTGGTGATGACCGCCATGACCACAAGGGTGGCGAACAGACCTTCGGAAATGATGCCTTTTTGGAGACCGATGTTGATAATGATCAATTCCATCAGCCCCCGGGCATTCATCAGGGTGCCGATGCCGAGGGCTTCGCGGTTGGGGATGCCGGTGGCCCGGGCGGCGAGATAGCAGGCTACTCCTTTGCCCAGCACGGCGGCCAGCAGCACGGCACCACAAACCATCCAGAGGGTCGGCGTATTGATCAGACCGATTTTGGTGTTCAGTCCGGAGTAGGTGAAGAAAAGTGGCAGCAGCAGTGCCACCGCGAGGGGTTGGATGCGGCTGATCAGGTCCCGCGACATGACGGCGCGGGGCATTGCCGCTCCCATTACAAAGGCCCCGAAGACCGCGTGAAGGTGGATGTAGTCCGTCCACCACGCCCCGAGGCACATCAGGGCCAAGCCGGTGACAAAACCGGTTTCCGTCAGGCTGCCGTCCTTGATGAGCCGCTTTTCGGCCCGGGCGAGCAGGGGTTTGATGATCACGAACGCCACGATCACAAAACCAACCGCCCCGCCGATGTTGAGCCAGGCATGCGACCAGTCGTTTTCCAGTTTGGCCAGCACGAGGGCGAGGAGAATCCACGCCATGGCATCGTCGATGGCTCCGGCTCCGATGGCCACCGTGCCCATGGTGGTGCCGGCGAGCCCTTTAAAATGAATGATGCGTGCCAGCATCGGAAAGGCCGTGATGCACATACAGGCTCCCAGGAAAATCATGGCGGATCCCAGCGGCACATGGGCCGGAAAGAGTCCCAGTTCCGGATGGCCATGGACAAACCAGGCGAGGAGTGCTCCCAGCCCAAAGGGAGCCGCCATGCCGGCGAGCGAAACGGCGATGGAGCTTTTGAGCCGGTGGCGGATGATATCCATGCGGAACTCCATGCCGACAATGAACATGTAGAGGGCCAGCCCCAGCTGGGATACCGGAAAAAGATAACTTTGTGTGTCGCGGGCCGTTTGGCTCTTATCCCAAGGGAACAGCCAGCCCTGGGTTTCCGGCATCAGCAGACCGAACAGGGAGGGCCCCAACAAGACGCCCGCGATCATCTCGGCCACCACCTGGGGCTGGCCAAACTTCACCGCCACCAGTCCCACCAGCCGGCAGAAAACGAGGATCACCGCCAGCTGCAGGAAAAAGTGGATGGCGAGTTCAAGGTTGTTCACGCTACCACTATGAATGAAATGACTGAGAACGGAAATACTCTTTCGCTATCGGCGTGATGCCCATAGGGTATCACGCGGAAACGGAAATTCACCGATCATTCTATGGACTTGCGTCATCTTCGTTATTTTCAGGCGGTCGCCGAAGATCTCAGCTACGCGCGCGCCGCACGGCGGCTGCGGGTTGCCCAGCCCGCCCTGAGCCGCGCCATCAAGGAACTGGAGCACGACCTTGGTGCCGGGGTACTGGAACGGAGCCGTCACTTTGTCCGGCTCACTCCGGCCGGGGCGGTGCTGTTGCAGGAGACGGCATTGCTCCTGGATGGCTGGGAGGAAGCGCTGCGCCGCGTGCGCCGCACTGCCAGCGGCGAAGAGGGCGAGTTGAGGCTGGGTTATATCGGGCCACCCACGCAGCCGTTTCTGGGGCGGCTGCTGCATGAATACCGGCAGCGTTATCCGCTGGTCAGCCTGCATCTGGAGGAACGCACCCCGGAGCGCGT
>JAYUWQ010000309.1:0-1931 GCA_043753485.1 bacterium | reverse complement strand
CATCCCGGCCGAGGGTCAGGGCCGCATGATAGGAAAAGAGCTGCAGCGGGATGATGTTGAGAATCGGCTGGAGCATTTCGACCGTGCGGGGCACGTAGATCACATCGTCGGCATGGTGGTGGATTTCGTCATCACCCTCGGTCGCCACGGCGATGATCGGGCCTTTGCGGGCGCGGATTTCCTGCATGGTGCTGATGTTCTTTTCGTAAAGGCTGTCCTGCGGGCAGATCACCACGGTGGGGGTCTGGGGATCGATCAGGGCGATGATGCCATGCTTCAACTCGCTGGCGGGGAAGCCGGC
The DNA here is from genome assembly GCA_043753485.1 of bacterium. Taxonomy (GTDB): domain Bacteria; phylum Verrucomicrobiota; class Verrucomicrobiia; order Verrucomicrobiales; family V1-33; genus CAIZWU01. Next base: position 1,630 of record JAYUWQ010000309.1, on the reverse strand, counting down.
GGCGTGGATGTAGGAAATTTCCTTCAGCTTGAGCGCGGCCTCGAGAGCGATAGGGTAATTATACTGCCGGCCGAGGAAAAGCATGCTATGCACGTGGGCATACTTTTGGGCGATGGCGGCGATGTGGTCCTCCGTAGACAAAATGCGGCGCACCTGATCCGGTAGCTTCTCGAAAGCCTGAATGATCATATGCCCGGTGCTGGCGGACATTTGGCGCATGCGGCCGAGGGTGAGCGTCAGAAGACCAAAAAGCGCGACCTGGCTGACGAATGATTTAGTGGCCGCGACCCCGATTTCCGGTCCTGCATGCATGTACAACCCTCCGTCACTTTCGCGGGCGATCGTGCTGCCGACATTGTTGCAGATGCCCAGGCAGCGGTATCCTTTCCGCCGGGCTTCCCGGAGGGCCCCCAGGGTATCCGCGGTTTCCCCACTCTGACTCACCGCGAAAAAGATGCTGTTGCGGGGAAGCGGACGGTTTTTGAACCGGAACTCACTGGCAAAATCTGTCTCGGCGGCCACGAAGGCCATATTTTCCAGCATCTGGGCGCCCACCATCCCGGCATGCAGCGCGGTGCCGCACCCGAGGATGATGACGCGGTCGATTTCCCGCAATTCCGCCGGGGTAAGATTCAACCCACCCAGCTGGGCGCTGGCTTCCTCGCTGTTGAGGCGGCCGCGGATGGCGTTTTCAATGGTTTGAGGCTGCTCGTGGATTTCCTTGAGCATGAAATGGGCGTATTCCCCGCGCTCGGCGGCATCCGGGGCATAGGCGATTTCCTCGACCTGATATTCGGCGGTATCATGGGTCAGTGATTCAATCTGGAACCGGTCGGCCCGGATTTCCGTCAGATCAAAATCCTTCAGATACACGACCTTGTGCGTGTAAGGCAGAAGGGCGGTGGCATCGCTGGAAAGGAACATTTCCCCTTCCCCCACCCCCAGCACCAAGGGACTGCCCCGCCGGGCCCCGACGATCAGCCCCGGATGGTCCTGGTGCATCACCGCAATGCCATAAGTCCCTTTAATGCCGTGCAGGGCGCTGCGGATGGCATCGGTCAGGCGGCGGTCCCCGGGTTCGGTGCTGTCTTCGTAGGCTTGGCCGATCAAATGGGAGAGCACCTCCGTATCGGTGGCGGACACAAACAGGTGGCCTTCAGATTCCAGCCTTCGTTTCAGGGGCTGGAAGTTTTCCACTACCCCGTTATGGACGATGACCAGTTTGCCGGTGCTGTCGGCATGCGGGTGGGCGTTGGCATCGCTCGGCTCGCCATGGGTCGCCCAACGGGTGTGGCTGATGCCCATTTGCGCCGGCGGTTGCACTTTCCGGCCGACATGGCGCGTCAGTTCCGCAATCCGTCCGACTTTTTTCTGGATATCGATCTGCCCGTCGGCCAACGTGGCAATTCCCGCCGAATCGTAACCGCGGTACTCCAGCCGGCTGAGTCCATCTAAAAGAATAGGCCGCACTTCACGGGGGCCGACGTAAGCAATAATTCCGCACATAACAATTTGATCTGCAATTGAACTTGGGAAAGCATCACTCTCCCAGTGGAATATGCACAGGACAGGACGGAAAACCACGTGTTTCTCTCTTATTTAGAGTATTTTCCACAATTTCCCGCCACTG
>JAYUWQ010000308.1:0-4712 GCA_043753485.1 bacterium | reverse complement strand
CCCTGACGGTGAATCAGCAGCGTTTCCGGACGGACTTCGACAATCCGCCCGACGCGGAAAATCTGCCGGTCGGGATACGTGACAAAGTCACCGGGCGCAAATTCACGCACCGGCTTCCACACTGCGACCAGGCTGCCATATCGCAATTCGGGTCCGTAATCCTGGGTTTGAATACGGTAAGCCTGAAGGAAGGCATCGCGGATGGCGAAGACCATGACCATTGCCCAGCCGAGGGAATGCAGTCTTTTGACAAGCCCCGGGGGGAGTGGCTCCGCAGCCCGCCCCTTTCTTCCCACCCGCATGAGGCCAACTCCCGCGGCAAGGAGAATCACCGTGATCACAGGCAGGGCGAAGGCCGTAAAGGCTTCGGCCGGCGCGGGATGCCAGGAGGGATCCCGATGGATCAGCCACGCCATGACCAGAACCGCCACGAGAGCGAGGCCCCCCAGACCGTAGACAAATTTTCCCGCGAGGCTGATGCCCCGGGAGACATTCAGTGGAACCCCTGGGTTCCTCCCGCCCGCCATCGCCTGGCGCGCCGCCCATCTGAAAATCAGAGCGTTGCAAATCACCGGAATCACCCAAGCCACCGCCAACAGACTCATCCAGGGCATCATCTGGTGCAATCCTATCATCCCGGGCGGCAACAGGTCGGGATCCCGGATCACATGGTCCGCCGCGACCAGTCCGCCGGAGGCGATGTGACCGATGGCCCTGCCGCCAAAGGCGTGCCAACCCATTGCCAGGCCGCCGGCTGCGTGCCAACCCAGCGCCGCGCCGCCTATCGCATTCAATCCCCCGGCCAATCCGCCAACGCCCACCAGCATTCCCAAGGCCAATCCGCCAAGGCTGACAATCCCCACCGCCACCCCTCCAATGGCCACCGCACCCGTCGCCAGGGCGCCGCAGGCGATGAACCCGCGGGCGCGTCCCCCAAAGGCAATCCATCCGTGCGCCCGCTGGCCGATGGCTACAATGCCGCGGGCGGTTTTGATAGCCCCGGTAGCCGGGTCACGGCCAGTGCTGATATGCAGGAGCGGCCAGCCGAACAACACAGTGCGTGACTGGTATTCAAAGTGACTCCGCAGCCACGGGCCCGGCAAAAGGGGAGTTTTCAGGACGGACGGGGCTCCAGTGATGGCCAGGACCTGGGTTTTCAATTCCTCCGCACTGGCCTGCCGCCGGGAGCGGTCGGTTTCCAAGGCCTGCTTGACAATATCATCCACCCGCGGATCAACCGCCATCCGCGATGATGGCGGCACAAAGGAAGCGCCCGGCCGCTCGCCGGTAAGCAGTTCATAAAACACAACGCCCAACGAATAAATGTCCGCACGGGGATCCACCCCGGCAGGCGAATGGCGTTGTTCCGGAGCCATGTAATCCGGCGTTCCCAGCGAGGCTCCCGCCTGGGTCAAGGAAGGGGTCCCGGTCTCAATCGGCGCTGCGGAGGGGTCTGGTTCGCTGATCAGTTTGGCAATGCCAAAGTCCGCCAGTTTCACGCGGCCTTTGTGATCAAGGAGGATATTCTCCGGTTTGATATCACGATGGAGCACGCCCTCTTCGTGGGCATACTGCAGCGCTTCACAAATCCGTGGCACCACACCCAGCGCCTGCACTGCGGTGAAGGGCGCACTGCGCAGCGCCTGCCGCAGGTTCACGCCATCCACGTATTCCATGATCAGATAGAAGTAACCACCAGCCTGTCCAAAATCATGCACCGCCACGATGCCCGGGTGGTTCAAACGGGCCAGCAGTTGCCCTTCCCGGGCAAACCTGCTGGCGAAGGCGGGGTCGCGCGACAGCGAAGCCGGCAGGATTTTCAACGCCACCTTGCGGCCCAGCCGCGGTTGCACCGCCCGGTAAACGGCGCTCATTCCGCCTTCGCCAATCAGGGCTTCGATCTCGAGTTGAGGAAAGAGCGCAGCGAGTTCCTCCACTCCCGGCGGTGTGGGCCGGGTCCGGGATTCATCCAGGACATCGGCTGTAGGCACCATGGCCTGAGCCATGAGGCAACGCGCACAAAGCCCCGCCGGGCTGTCCGGCGGAAGCGACTGGGAACAGGAAGGGCAGAGGGGAGTGGGAGAATCGGTCATGACAATCCTTCCTGATGCGGGCTGCGCGAATCGTTGCACAAAAAATGCGAGCGCCAGCTGCCCCGGTCAACTCCACTCGCAGAGCGACTCCACATGCGCGGCCGAGCCATCGCGGAGCCAGCCGTCGAGCTGGGCCTGGTCTTTGAGCTGCTGACCGCGGGCGCGGGGAACGACGAGGAATTGGGTGTTGATCTCAGGCAGGGCAGACATGTCGCCCCAGAGTTTTTCGAATTGGGTGACGGGGAAGATATCCTCCTGGCCGTGGCCCCAGCGCTTTTTGACTTCCTTCAGCGTGATGTAGGTGGGCATCCGTGCCGCGAGGGTGCGGATGGCGAGGGTGATTTTTTCAGCGCTGTCGGCACCAGGAGAGAAGTCGGTGCGGGTGAGGGCGAAGGCGGTGAGGAGCTGGTCGAGGTCGATCCAGGTAGTGAGGGTATTGTAATAAGTCAGGGCGAATTCGGCTTCCTCGCGGGGCATGGCGAGACCTTCGACCAAACGGGGACGGCCGTTGACGCGGGCGAGGCCGCCGCCACGGTCCTCGAGCCGGCGGGTGATGACTTCGAAGGTGAGGGCCGCGCCGCTTTCGAGGTGCTGGCCGAGCAGGGCGGGATCGACATCGGCTCCGAGGGTGTCGATGTTATGCAGCATCAGGGTTTTGAGATGAGGGCGTTGGCGGAGGAGTTCGGTCAGGGTGCCGTTGCGCAGGAGGTTGGCGACTTCGTACCAATGGCCGACGGGGTGCAGGCATTGCAGTGGGAGGTTGTCGGTGTAGTCGCTGGCTTCGCCGGTGCCGGTGGCCCAGCCGATCAGGGCGGTGCGCAGGCTGTCGCGGACCTTTTGTTGTTGTTCGTCCAGCATCTGCTGGGGCATTTCCTCCCACGCGAAACGGAGGTCGCGTTCGGTGGGGACCATGCGCAGACCGACGCTTTTGCCGGGACTGAGCAGGAGCGGGCCCTGATAGTGATAGTTGGCGCGCTGGGTCAGGAAATCCTGGGTGGGGCCGTGGGTGAGGAAACTGGTGGTGAAGAGATGGGGAATGGGCGTGCCGTATTGATTGGAAATGCGGCGGCTCTTGGCGAGGTGGGTTTCGAGGAAAGTGCGGTGACGGCCGCCGAGTTTGGCGAAGGGGTGCAGGGCTTTGCAGACGCCCGCCCCCTGGGTCCAGCGGGAGCCGGCTCCGGCGGCGAGGGTGATGACAGCAACGCTGCCGGCTTTCAGGGCAGCTTCGCCCTGGGATTTGAAATTCGGGATTTGAGATTTGAAATGGGAGACGTCCTGGACGTCTCCCTCGAGGACGTCTTCGATGGTGGCGTTGGCGGGGAGGCGGTTTTGCGCGAGACCGATGCGGCCGTCGCGGAGGTCGGCGCGGATTTGTTCGTGCTGGGTGGCGTCGAAACCGTTATCGGCCAGCAGGGCGCTCAGGGTTTCATCGGCCGCACTATCTGATTTTCCGCGCGGGAGGAGGGCATCGAAGAGGGTTTGCACCATGCCGCGCAGCTCGGGACGGGTGCGGCAGGCGGCTCCGAATTTATCCAGCTCGGCGCGGCGCTGGGTGGAGAGGGTGCGGCGGTCCTGCCGGACGAGGCCGGGGATGGTGAGGGAATAATAACCGGAGGGCATCAGGGCGTCCGGGCCGGCGAGGAGATCGGCGAAGGAGCCGTTTTCATTGATCGAGAAATCATAGACGACCGGCTCCATGGCGAAGGGCAGGGCATGCTGGAGATCGCGCTTGGTGGCCGACATGATGGCCTGGAGCCGCTGCTGGGCTTCGGCTTTGCGTGCCGGGGCGAACATGAAACCCATGCCCCCGCCTGACATGCCGCCGAGCATCCAGAAGCCGTGGAAGTCCTGACCAAAGTCGGCGCGGACCTGCTCGATGAGGCACTCGGTGTAATGGGTGGAGGCCCAGGGGATGATGGTCTGGATCGGACCTTCAAAATTGCGGGTGGTGACGGCTCCGACTTTGGCGATATCCCCCTTGCCGAGGGCTCCGACGATTTCATCAAGAAATCCCAGGGCTTCCTGCCGGGCGGTCCACTCGGCAGCGGACCTTAACAGGTATTTCTCAGTCACCATTTCCAGGATGGGGCCAACATTCTGAGCCATGCCGCCATGGACGAGCACAAGGGAATTCTGGAGTTTCTGGCGGGCGCTGTCGGGGATTTCCTTGCGGTCGAAAACATGGTGTTTCGGCATGAGGCGGCCCCGGGAGATGCCGTATTCCGGGTCGCCGGGCTGGGCAGGGGTGCCTTCGATGAGCTTGATGCCGGGCCAGACGCCGCCGCTGTCCTGCCAGCCGCCGCCGGAGCCGCCAATCCACTCGCCGAGCAGAGCCCGGGCGAGGATGAGGCGGCGTTCGCTTTCGAGGAGGGGGCCGGTGAGGGATTCGGCTTGGCCGGTGGCGCGCATGCAGACGCCGATGAGGGCGGCGAGCAGGTTGGTGGAAACGGCGAGGCGGGAACCTTTTGGGATGTCGTTGACGCTGGAGACCAGTTCCAGGCCGCGGTTGGGGCCGAGCATTTCAGCCAGGAGATCGGTCAGGGAAGCGCCGGAGCCTTCAATGCCGGGAGGGACGAGGCCGGAAGCGATGACGGCCGCTTTGAGGAGACCGAGGTAGTC
>JAYUWQ010000307.1:0-4716 GCA_043753485.1 bacterium | reverse complement strand
AAGGAATACTTCACGAGCACCCCGCAGGCGGCGCCGGGCTTTTTCTTGAAGGGGTCACACCAGTATGACTGGGGTCTCAAGAACCGGCTGAGCAAGGTTTTCAATCCCAAGGACGGCCGCACGGTGATGCTGGCGTTTGACCACGGTTATTTCCAGGGACCCACCACCGGCCTGGAGCGGGTCGATCAAACCATCCTCCCCCTCGAACCCTACGCCGACTGCCTCATGCTCACCCGCGGCATCCAGCGCAGTGTGGTGCCTGCCAGCACCACCAAGGCCATCGCCCTGCGCGCCAGCGGCGGCACCTCCATGGTCAGCCCCATGGAAGAATGGGAAGGCGAGATCGACGGTAAAAAAGCCAAACTCGGCCGCCCTGGTTTTGAACCCCTCTCCAACGAAAGCACCGCCCTCAGCATTGAGGAAGCGATCCGTCTCAATGCCAGCGTGCTCGCCGTGCAGGTCTTTATCGGCAGCGCCTACGAGCGCCAGACCCTGAAAAACCTGACCGATCTCGTGGATGGCGCCAGCCGTTACGGCATCGGCGTCATGGGCGTCACCGCGGTCGGCCGCGCCATGGCCCGCACCCCGCAGTATTTCCGCCTTGCCACCCGCATCATGGCGGAACTCGGCGCCAACGTCGTGAAATGTTATTACACCGACACCGAGTTCGATACCGTGACCAGCTGCTGCCCGGTGCCGATCGTGATCGCCGGCGGCAAGAAACTGCCGGAACTGGAAGCCCTCGAAATGTGCTCCAACGCCATCCAGCAGGGAGCCAGCGGCGTCGATATGGGCCGGAACATCTTTCAGAGCGATGCCCCCATCGCCATGATGCAGGCGGTGCGCGCCGTGGTCCATGAAAACCTCAGCGCTGCCGGTGGATATCAAATGTATCAGGACCTCAAAGCCTCCCTCAAAGCCTAACCGCCATGGCCACCGCCCTCGAAGCACCCCAGGTGCGCCTCATGGTGCTGCGCACCGCAGACAACATCATCGCCGCCGAGCAGATGCTCTCCCAGGCCGACCGCGACCTCGGCGACGGGGACCATGGTCTCGGCATGAAACGCGGCATGGAAGCCGTGAAAGCCAAACTGGATGGCATGGAGCCGGCCAGCGTGGAGGAGGTCTTCGTCACCACCGGCACTGCCATGATGAGCAGCATGGGAGGCGCTTCCGGCGCGCTCTTCGGCACCATCTTCCGGGGTGGTGGGAAGGCCCTCGCCGGCCGGCCGGTCTTCGATGCGGAGGGCCTCGCCCTCTTCCTCGAGGCCGCCCTCGAAGGCGTCATGAAACGCGGCGGGGCCAAACCCGGCGACAAGACCATGATCGATGCCATCGACCCCGCCGCCACCACGGCCCGCGCCAGCATCGCTCTGCCGCTGGACGCCGCCCTCACCGCGGTGGCCTCCGCAGCCGAAGCCGGCAAGGATGCCAGCAAGGCCATGATCGCCCAGTTCGGCCGGGCCAAAACCCTCGGCGCGGCCTGCATCGGCTTCCCGGATGCCGGAGCCCTCTCCATCACCATCATTCTGGACACCATGCGCGATTACGCGAATGAGGTAGCCTGAAAGCCTCGACTCCCCGGGATCGGCTGTCGTAGTATCCATGTTCCGCCATGGCTGCCGCGCCAGCCGGTCCTTTTTTGCCCTGAAAATTATACGTTATGAAATTCCCTGGAATCCTTTTCCTCTCCCTTTTTGCCTGCCTCCCGCTTTCTGCGGCGGAGGATGGCTTCCGCCCGCTCTTCAATGGCAAAGACCTTGCCGGTTGGGATGGCAATCCCGAGCTCTGGTCCGTCCAGGACGGCGCCATCACCGGCAAAACGACCGGCCCGGCCCAGTTGAAATATAACCAATTTCTCATCTGGCGGGGCGGGAAGGTGAAAAACTTCGAGCTGCGCCTCAAGGTCAAACATCAGGGCAACAACACCGGCGTCCAGTACCGCAGCCGCGAACTCCCGGAAAATGGCACGTGGTCCATCGGGGGCTATCAATGCGACATGCACCCCAATCCGCCTTACAACGCCATGGTTTATGACGAACGGGGCCGCGGCATCATCACCCAGAACGGCCAGCGCGTCGTCATCGATCCCCAGGGGCAAAAGTGGGTCACCGACGAACATGAGCCAGTGAAAGTGGACCCGTCCGAATGGCACGACTACACCATCATCGCCAACGGAAACCACCTTATCCACCAGATCGACGGCAAGGTCACCATCGACCTCACCGACCACGAGGAAAAAGCCCGCTCCCTCGAAGGCCTGCTCGCCTTCCAGATCCACCAGGGCCCGGCCATGACTGTCCAGATCAAAGACGTCATGCTCAAGGACCTGCCCGACGGCGGCCTCATCACCTTCAATCCGATTTCCATTCCTAGCGATGCCCAGCTCATCCAGCCGCCCGGGGCCAAGCCCAAAGCCGCTCCAGTTCCTGCGGCCGCTGCTCCCGCACCGGCCAAGCCTCAACCCAAACCCAAAAAACAAACCACCGTCGGGGCGGCCATCGGTGAAAACACCGCCACCCCCGTCGCCCGTATCAAGGCGCCCAAGGACTTCAAAGTGGAGCTCCTCTACTCGGTCCCCGGTGGCGACCAGGGATCATGGGTGAACCTTTGCCATGACGACAAAGGCCGCATCTATGCCAGCGATCAATACGGCGGCCTCTACCGTTTCACCCCTCCGGCCCCCGGCGAACCCCTCGATCCTGCCAACATCCAGAAGGTCGCCGTCGATATCCGTGCCGTGAACGGCATGCTCTTCGCCTTTGGTGCCCTCTACGTCGGGGTCAATGACTACGAATCCAAGATCCCCAGCGGCCTCTACCGCATCAGCGACAGCAACGCCGATGACCAGCTCGACAAGGTCGAACTCCTCCGCGGCATCGACTCCAAAGGCGACCACGGGGTCCACGCCGTCGTCCTCACCCCTGACGGCAAAGGCCTCTACCTCGTCTGCGGCAACAATGCCATCCTGACGGAAACCGCTCCCACCTCCCCCGTGCCTGCCCTCTGGGGCGATGACCATCTGCTGGCCCGCATGCCGGATGGCCGCGGCCACAACCGCCACGTCATGGCCCCCGGCGGCATCATCTACCGCGTCTCTCCTGACGGAAAACAGTTTGAGACCTTCGCCTCCGGATTCCGCAACATCTATGACGCCTCGGTCAACTCCGATGGCGAACTCTTCACCTACGACGCGGACATGGAGTATGACTTCAACACCCCGTGGTACCGCCCCACCCGCATCAACCACGTCGTCAGCGGCGCCGAATACGGCTGGCGCAACGGGGCAGGGAAATACCCGGAATTCTACGCCGACAACCTCCCCGCCTCCCTCAACATCGGCCCCGGGTCCCCCACCGGCACCACCTTTGGTTATGGCGCCAAATTCCCTGCCAAATACCAGAAGGCCCTCTACGCTCTCGATTGGAGCTGGGGCAAGCTCTACGCCGTCCACCTCAAGGAAAACGGTTCCAGCTACACTGCCACCAAGGAGGAATTCATCACTGGCTCCCCCCTGCCGCTGACCGATGCCATCATTCTCCCGCAGGATGGCGCCATGTATTTCACCATCGGTGGCCGCCGCGTCCAGTCCGGTCTCTACCGGGTCACTTATGCCGGCAGCGAAAGCACCGCCGCGGTGGACCTCACTGCCGCGGTCACCCCGGAGCGCACCCTCCGCCATCAACTCGAAGCCTTCCACGGCAAGCAGGATCCCAAAGCGGTGGAAACCGCCTGGGCGCACCTGGACAGCAGCGACCGCTACATCCGCTGGGCTGCCCGCACCATCCTGGAGCACCAGCCACTTTCGCAGTGGCAGGCCCGCGCCTTTGAAGAAACGAACCCTGCCAAACGACTGGAAGCCCTGCTCGCCGTGGCCCGCGTGGCCGGAGTCTGCCCCACCCACCGCAAGCCCGATACGGTGGTCTATGCCTCCATGCGTGACCAATTGCTGGCGGCCCTGCTGAACTTCGACTGGGCCAAACTCACCCCGGAACAACGCCTTGCCCATGTCCGTATCACCGAAATCGTGCTGCACCGGTTTGGCAATCCTGACGACGCCACCGTCGCCGCCCTCATCGCCAAACTTGATCCCGCCTATCCCGCCGACAGCTTCGAACTGAACTGGCTCCTCACGGAAACGCTGGCCTATCTCCAGGCCCCCAATACCGCCGCCAAAGGCATGGCCCTCATCGCCGCCGCCCCCAGCCAGGAGCCGCAGTTGGAGTATGCCCGCAGCCTCCGCTTCCTCAAGACCGGCTGGACCCCGGCCCTGCGCAAGGCCCAGCTTGAGTGGTTCCTCAAGGCCGCCAACTACAAGGGCGGGGCCAGCTTCGACAAGTTCATTGAATTCATCCGCAACGACACCCTCGCCACCTTCACCGACGCCGAGAAAACTGAATTCGCCGCCCTCATAAACCAGAAGCCCGAACGGAAATCCGCCATCGAAAACGTGGGCGACGTCTTTGTGGGCCGCACTCCCACCCAATGGACTCTGGAGGAACTCAGCGAAGCCACCAAGGGTGGCTTGAAAGGCCGCAACTTCGCCACCGGCCAGAAAATGTTCGCCGCCGCGGCTTGTTATGCCTGCCACCGTTTCGGCAATGCCGGCGGCATGACCGGCCCCGACCTCACCGGCGCCGGCGGCCGTTACAGCCCGCACGATCTGTTGGATCAGATCATCAACCCCAGCAAGGAAATCAACGAGCAGTTCGCCCC
>JAYUWQ010000306.1:0-4721 GCA_043753485.1 bacterium | reverse complement strand
TTTCCCCCAGCCCCCTGCCCGTGAGACAAAAACTCCACTCCCTCCACCAACGCCTGACGGGAACCGTCCTCGGCGCGGAAACCCCCTCCTTTCTCCTCATCACCGCCCTGCTCGCCAATGGCCACGTCCTGATCCAGGGCGCGCCCGGCATCGGGAAAACCAGCCTAGCCGCCACCCTCGCCCGCAGCATTGATGCCGCCTTCAGCCGCATCCAGTTCACCCCGGACCTCCTGCCCGCCGACATCACGGGTTATTCCATTTATCATCAGGGCACCGGCCAATTTCAATTCATCCCCGGCCCGGTCTTCAGCAACATCGTCCTCGCCGACGAAATCAACCGCACCAGCCCCCGCATCCAAAGTGCCCTCTTCGAGTGCATGAGTGAGCAACAGGTCACGGTCGACGGCGTCACCCGGCGCCTGAACTCACCCTTCATGGTCATCGCCACCCAGAACAACCTGTTCTCCACCGGCACCTTCCCCCTGCCCGAGCCGCAGCTCGACCGCTTCCTGCTCGGCATCAACATGACCCTGCCGGACCTCGAAACCCAGGCCAAACTGCTCCAGCTCCACGCCCAGCGCGGCCCCCAGTTCCAGGAAACCGAACCCCTGCTCCATGCCGATGAAATCGTCGCGGCCCAGGCCGAAGCCGCTGCCGTCCCCGTCAACGACCGCGTCTGCCGCTACATCACCCTTGTCTGCGAAAGCCTGCGCCGCACCGATGGCGGCCGCGGCACCCTCTCCGCCCGCGCCGCCCTCGCCGTGATGCGCGCCGCCCAGGCCGCCGCCTGGCTGGACGAAGCCAAAGCCGTCTACCCCGACCACGTCAAAAAAGTCGCCGCCGCCGTCCTCGCCCACCGCCTCGTCATCAAGGACAACCGCCACGGCCAGGCCGGCGATCCGGTCAGCACCGTGGAAAATGTCCTGGCGAACGTGCCGGTGCCGTGATTGGCCGCTCATGCGTTCCAGCTTCCAATCCCCATGAGCTCGACGCCTCCAAGGGCCTCCCCGGAATCCCCCAGCGGTTTGCTTTCAGCTTTCCCACTTTCACCTCCGCCCTGGACGTCCCCCACCGGACTGCGTAAGTCCCGCCCATGAGGAAAAAGGCCAAGGCGAAACCAAAAGCAAAAGCATCGCGCAGTTCAAAATTCTGGCCAGGACTGTTGTTCGGCGGAGTCATCGCCGCGTCCGCCGTCCACTTCGTGCCCTCGTGGCTCAAGGACCAGCATCAAACCTCCGGGCAGAAAACTGCCGGGACATCCACCACCCCTTCCAAAGCCAAAAGTGCGGGCAGCAGCGCGAGGGAGAGTGAGGCCCCCCCCACCAAAGCCCCAGCCCAGCCTCAGGCGCCCCCGGTTCCTCAAGCCGCCGGGGGACTGTCTTTGTTCCGCGACCCCGCCCTCGCCGCCAACCTGCTGACCCGGCTGGGCATGGGCGAATCCTATCCCGGCAGCCTGTTGTGGAAAAAAGCGGACGCCCTCGGTTGGAATGCGTTTGGAGTGCTCGCCACGTCTGGATCCCAGGTATCGACCATGGGGACCGCCGGGAATACCGTCACCTGCCTGCTCGAATCCACCCGGGCGGATCGGGTGGAAGCCCTCCGGCTGATCGCCAATGTCTTCGATCCCAAAGGAAACCAGGCCACCATGGCCCGCTTCAAATCCTTGGCCCAGGCGGTGCTGAACGAAACCCGCTGCCCCGCCACCCGCCAATTCCTCGACGCCATCGACGGCAATCTAAGCCTGCAGACAGAATCCCCCGATGCCCGCTTCACCCTCGCCCAAACACCCCTCGCTCCTGGCACCAGCTGGGAACTGACCGTGAAGGCCCGCTAGCCTTTCGCTGAACCCGCACCCGCAGTCCTCCGGTCGACGTTGCGCCCTGTTTTAGAGCGATCGGCTGGCATCCCCCTTCCACAGGTTCCGTCTCGCCATGCTTGCGCATTCTGCCTAATTGTGGAAACTGCGCCTCCCTTTCCCCCTTTTCCGTCATTTTCCCATGCCCGCCTCCAAAGCTTCCTTCCCTGCCCCCGCAACTGCCCCGCCCTCTTCCGCCATCCGCCCCATCAAAAAGCTCATGGTGGCCAACCGCTCGGAAATCGCCATCCGCGTAATGCGCGCCGCCACCGAACTGGGCATCCGCACCGTGGCCATCTATGCGAACGAGGACCGCTTCTGCCCCCACCGCTTCAAAGCCGATGAGGCCTATCAGCTCGACGCCACCAAGGGCCCGCTGGGCGCCTACCTCGATGTGGAAGGCATTGTCGCCCTCGCCAAGGAAAAAGGGGTGGACGCGATTCACCCCGGTTATGGTTTCCTCTCGGAAAACCCCGACTTCGCCGCCGCCTGTGCCCGGGAAGGGATTATTTTCATCGGTCCGGACAGCAAAGTCCTCGACCGCATGGGCGACAAAACCGCCGCCCGCGCCGTGGCCGAGAAACTGAAAGTCCCCACCCTCCAGGGCACCGAAGAGCCCGTCGATAAAAAGAAGGACGCCATGATCGCGGCCAAAAAGATCGGCTTCCCGCTGATCATCAAGGCGGCCTTCGGCGGCGGCGGCCGCGGGATGCGGGTGGTGCGCGAAGCCAAGGATCTCGATGCCCTCCTCGACGAAGCCCAGACCGAGGCCAAACGCGCCTTTGGCAATGGGGCCGTTTTTCTCGAAAAATTCGTCGGCAAAGCCAAACACATCGAAGTCCAGATCCTCGCCGACAAACACGGCCACATCCTGCACCTCCACGAACGCGACTGCTCCGTGCAACGCCGCCACCAGAAGGTCATTGAGCAGGCGCCCAGCTACGGGATTGATCAGAAAATCATCGACGCCCTCTGTGACTCGGCGGTGAAAATCGCCCGCGAAGTGGACTACACGCACGCCGGCACCGTGGAATATCTGGTCGATGTGGAAAGCGGCGAATGGTTCTTCATCGAGATGAATCCCCGCATCCAGGTGGAACACACCGTCACCGAGGAGGTCACCGGGATCGACATTGTCCGCAGCCAGATCCTGATCGCCCAGGGGTATCAACTCCACGAGGAACCCCTCGGCCTGCCCGCCCAGGACAAGGTCGAGAAAAGTGGTTATGCGATCCAATGCCGTATCACCACCGAAGACCCCGCCAACAATTTCACCCCGGACTTCGGCAAGATCCTGACCTACCGCAGTGCCGGTGGATTCGGGGTCCGGCTTGATGGCGCGCTCGGCACCAACAATGCCGTCATCACGCCCTATTACGACTCCATGCTGGTCAAGGTCACCTGTTATGGCCGCACCTACGAACAGAGTCTCAACCGGATGAACCGCGCCCTCCGGGAGTTCCGCATCCGCGGGGTCAAAACCAACATCCCTTTCCTCGAAAACGTCATCTCCCACCCGGTATTCCGGGCCGGCGAAGCCACCACCCGCTTCATCGACACCAATCCCCAGCTGTTCCAATTCGAGACCCGCAAGGACCGCGCCACCAAGCTCCTCAGCTATCTCGCGGACGTCACGGTGAACGGCAACCCCAATGCCAAAGGCTGGAAACCCGCCAAGCCCTTCACCTCCCCCGCCATTCCCAAGGCGCACGATTTCTCCGTGGCCACCCCGCCGCCACCCGGCACCAAACAACTCCTCACGGAACTCGGGCCGGAGAAGTTCGCCCAGTGGATCGGCCAGCAAAAACGCCTCCTCCTCACCGACACCACCTTCCGCGATGCCCACCAGTCCCTGCTCGCCACCCGGGTGCGCAGCTACGACATGCTGGCGGTGGCGGAAGCCGTCGCCCACCGCGCTCCGCAGCTTTTCAGCATGGAAATGTGGGGCGGCGCCTCCTTCGATACTGCGATGCGGTTTCTCCGCGAGTGTCCGTGGGAGCGCCTGCGCCAGCTCCGCGAAAAGATCCCCAACCTCTGTTTCCAGATGCTCTTCCGCGGCTCCAACGCAGTGGGCTACACCAACTATCCTGACAATGTCGTCCGCGGTTTCATCAAACACGCCGCCGAAACCGGGATGGACATCTTCCGCATCTTCGACAGCCTGAATTACTTGCCCAATCTCACGGAAGCCATGGCCGCGGTGCGCGAGGAAACCCAGTCCATCTGCGAAGGCACCATTTGTTATACCGGCGATATCCTTGATCCGAAACGCGACAAGTATTCCCTGACGTATTACATCAAGCTCGCCAAAGAGCTGGAGAAGATGGGCGCCCACACCCTGTGCATCAAGGACATGGCCGGACTCTGCCGTCCGTTTGCCGCCAAAAAGCTGGTCAAGGCCATCAAGGAGGAAATCGGCCTGCCGATCCACTTCCACACCCACGACACCAGCGGCATCAATGCCAGCAGCATCCTGAGCGCTTCCGAAGCAGGCGTTGATATCTGCGATGCCGCCATCTCGTCCATGTCCGGATGCACCAGCCAGCCGAATCTGAACAGCATCGTGGCTGCGCTCCAGCACACCCCGCGCGCCACCGGTCTCGATCCCGATGCCCTCCAGGAGTTCAGCGATTACTGGGCCCACGTCCGCAGCTTCTACAAACCGTTCGACACCGCCGAACCCTATGGCACTGTCGAAGTTTATCTCCACGAGATGCCCGGTGGCCAATACACCAATCTCAAGGAACAGGCCGAGTCCATGGGTATTGGCCACCGCTGGCCGGAAATCGCCCGCATGTATGCCGAGGTGAATCTGTTGTTCGGCGACATCGTCAAGGTCACGCCCTCCAGCAAAGTGGTGGGCGAC
>JAYUWQ010000305.1:0-1937 GCA_043753485.1 bacterium | reverse complement strand
TCATGGCTTCCAAGTAACCGTGATGCTGCTGGCGGTCGGCCAGGCCACTGCCAACGATGGCGATCTGGTCGCCCTTTTTGAGTTCCAGGCGGACCGTCTGGTTGGCGGCATACAGTGGGGCCGTGACGGCTAAAACGCAAAGCACAGGAAGATATCTTATAATCATGGCGGAGGATAAAATCAGCAGGTTGGATTGAAAGGCCGCAGGCGGCCGGACAATCATTAAAAAGCAGCAAAGACTTGCTCCATACTCCCTGGAAGGCGGGCGTCTTGCACCTTCCCACCCAATCGTGAAAAATGCCCGGCTCTCCCCCTGGCCGCCCTGCGGTCCCGTTGGCTTGACGCCGCCCGTCCGCGGTTGATGATACCCCCATGAAATGGATGCGCTTTCCCTTCAAGACCCTGCTGGTGATGGGGCTGCTCAGTTTTGTCCTGGTGGATTACCCGCCCCTGAAGCTGACCTTTGCCCACACCAAGGACATGGTGAAAAAAGCCGAGTTTTATCCGCTGTCGTCCTTTTCCATGTATTCGACTTTTTCAGAGACCCCCTTTCTGGTGTTCCTCACCGATGGAGCGGGCCAAAAAATCGCGATCGATTCCTCCTTGAAGACCCACGCTTCGGAACTCAAAAAGACCTACGAAATGAGGCTGAAAGCCCTCAAAAAGCAAGGCGCACTCCCGGGTAAATTGATCGATCTCCCGCTCGCCATCAAAGCCGAGGCCGGCCGTGATACCTTGGAACTGCTCAAAGCCAGACCGGGCGTCCAGGAATTCCTCGCCACCCGGGATAACCAAATCCTCCGCCTCCACGAAATTGTCCTGAGCGCCGGCGACGACGGGATTGTGAAACGCGAACAATGGGTCGCGGAACTGTAAAACACGGCCTGCGGCCGCCCCTTCCAAGCATCAGCGTGCCAGAGTGAACTTCAGGGTTTCGGGCACCTGCCAGGCCGCCATGGCTTCGAGCAGCGCTTCTCCTGTTTCGGCAGCCACCACCCGGTCGCGGTCTTCCTGACGCAGAAATCCCCGCTCCACCATGACGTCGAGCGTGACCAGGATGCCGTCGAAATACCCGTCCACATTCAAAATCCCGACGGGGCGGTCATGAATCGCGAGCTGGCTCCAGGTGAGGACCTCGAAGAGTTCATCCAACGTCCCGAATCCTCCCGGAAGCGCGATGAATCCATCCGATTCCGTCACCATGATTTGTTTGCGTTCGTGCATGGTGTCCACCACCCGCATGTCCGTCACGCCGTCGTGCTTCAGCTCCCGGGTATTGAGAAAAACCGGGATCACCCCGGTGACGGCGCCACCCGCTTCCAGCACCCCATTGGCCACCGCCCCCATCATGCCCACTCCACCGCCGCCATAAACCAGCCGGATGCCCCGGGCGGCGAGAAGTTGCCCCAGCGCCCAGGCAATCGCCGGGTATTTCGAATCGTGACCCGGACTGGATCCACAGTAGACGGCGACGGAAAGTATCATGCCGTTTGGCATCCCTCAGGTCCCCGGTGGCCGCAAGCGTGGGAAAGGAGGATAAATTCCAGCTTGCAAAGCCCTCCGCCTCCCCTTATCTCGCCACACGACGCGCCCGCTGTGGCAGCGACCGTAAAATGGGTGGATTCCAGAGTGGCCAAATGGGGCAGACTGTAAATCTGCTGTCTTCGACTTCGAAGGTTCGAATCCTTCTCCGCCCACCATTTTAATCCTCAAGGGGTTACGATGATTTTCAGCCTGACAGGTTTCAGGAATTATTTTCTGCTTGGACACTTCTTGGACGTTTTCACGGTTGCGACGAGGGATGTCGCGTGATGCTGCGTTATCGGCAGCGGACGCTGTGTCCCTTATGGGAGCTTGGATTGCTGTGCTCATGACGTATCATGGCATCACGCAACGAAACACGCAAGGATAGAACTACGGATCAGAAGGTTATAGGT
>JAYUWQ010000304.1:0-4725 GCA_043753485.1 bacterium | reverse complement strand
TCGATTATAACATCTCCCCCGCCGGCAACAGCGGCATCATCTATCACGTCACGGACAAAGGCGATGCCGTCTGGGCCACCGGCCCGGAATTCCAGCTCGAGGACAATGAAAAAGCCGCCGACAAAATCCGTTGCGGCTGGCTCTACGGCCTCTATCAACCCCCGGTCGATCCCGCCACCGGCAAGATCCTCGATGCCACCAAACCGGCCGGCGAATGGAATCACGTTCGGCTGGTGATTGCCCCTGACAAGTGTTTCCATGAAATCAATGGGGTGCGCTATTTTGAATACGTCTTCGGCAGCGAGGACTTCAAAAAGCGCATCGCCGAAAGCAAGTTCGGCTCCATGCCGGAGTTCGCCAAATCCGGTTCCGGATCCATCGCCCTCCAGGGTGACCATGGTTCCGTCGCCTTCCGCAACATCAAGATCAAGCCCTTGGCAGGCGCCCCCGCGGCCCGGTAACTGCTCCGGCAGGGATCATCAAAGCGCCCTTCAGCAGTCGTCCCCGCATGGCAAGCTCCGGCCTCCGCCATGACCGCCTCCAGCCCCATGGCCTGGCCCGGCACGCCGCCTGGTTGATCGCCGGCTTTTTGGCCAGCCCTCCGGCGGCCCCGGCCGCGAATCCCGCCGCGCTGGAAAACATCACGCAAATCATCCGGACCCTGACCAAAGACCCCATCGTGCGCAGCGGCACGGTGGGGTTTTATTTGGCGCCCCTCGACCAAGCCGATGCCCCGCTCCTCAAACAGAATGCCGGACAAAGTTTCATCCCGGCCTCGACCCTGAAGACACTGACCACCGGCACCGCCCTCGAAATCCTTGGACCGGATTTCCAATTTGAAACCAAGCTGCAGTATATCCCCGCCACCGGCGACCTCATCATCGAAGGTTCCGGCGACCCCTCCCTCGCCCGGTATGGTTGGGACGGTCTTTTCAACGAGTGGACCGCCGCGCTCCAGGCCGCGGGAGTGACGGAGATCACGGGCCGCCTGATCGCCGACGAATCGGCCTGGGAGACCCGGGAAATCCCGGCCGGCTGGACCTGGCAGGACATGGGCAACTATTACGCCCCGCCCCTCACCCCGCTCTGTTTTCACGACAACGCCTTCCGCCTCTACTTCCACCTGTCCGGCAAACCCGGCGATGCGGCAGGGTTTTACGATGCGGCCCCCTGGCCGGCGGATCTGGAAATCATCGACCACCTGCGCATCGGCCAGCCGGGCACCGGTGACAACGCCTACCTCTCCGGCGGCCCCGGCACCCGCCGCTACACCTTGCAGGGCACCCTCGCCGCCGATGTGGACAAAGCCTTCATCCGGGGCGCCCTGCCCGACCCTGCTTTTTTCTGCGTGCGCGAGTTCACCGATTGGCTGAATGCCCGCGAGCCTCCCGTGCACGGCCAGCCCACCACCACCCGCCGGGCGTTGACTGGCCGTCAGCCTCCCGCGATCCCGGTGGAGGGAAAAATCCTGATCGCCACCCACCGTTCCCGCCCCCTGCGGGATATGCTCCCGGCGATCAATCATCGCAGTCTCAATCTCGACTGCGAATGCCTCCTGCGCACCTTCGGCAAAGACAGTGCCGCAGCCGGGCTGCAGGTCATCCGCGACCACCTCGCGGCCAAAAACCTCCCCTTGGGCGGTTATGAACAAACCGACGGCTGCGGCCTGTCCCGCACCAACATGATCACCCCGGAACTGATGCCCCGCGCCAACGCTGCCGTGCTGACCGGTCCGCACGGGGCCGTCTTTTTGGATTCACTGCCCGGATTGGGAGCCAGCGGCAGCACCCTCCACGAATTGACCGCTTCCGGCCCGGCCACCATTCACGCCAAAAGCGGCACCATCGAACGCGTCAAGGGATACACCGGCGTCGTGACCTCCGCGGCCGGCCCTCGCTATTGTTTCAGCATCCTCATCAACAACTACGACGGCTCTTTCAGCGGCGCGGTCGAGCCCCGGCTGGATGAGCTTTTCGAAGCCCTCGCCCAGCTGTAAGGACGCCCGCCGCAGACATCTCCCGTTGCCAGAGGCGGGGGCCGCTGCATGGGGAAGGCTGCCCTCATGACTCCCGCTGAAGAAATCGCCCGCCGCCGCACCTTTGCCATCATCTCCCACCCGGATGCCGGGAAGACCACGCTCACGGAAAAACTCCTCCTCTACGGCGGTGCCGTGCAACTCGCCGGCAGCGTCACCGCCCGCAAGAACCAACGCGCCACCACTTCCGACTGGATGGAACTGGAACGCCAGCGCGGCATTTCCGTCTCCTCCACCGTCCTGCAATTTGAATACGGCGGCTGCGTGGTGAATCTCCTCGACACTCCCGGCCACAAGGACTTCTCGGAAGACACCTATCGCGTCCTCACCGCCGTCGATGCCGCCATCATGGTGATCGATGCCGGCAAGGGGATCGAAAGCCAGACCCGCAAGCTCTTCGAAGTCTGCCGCCGCCGCGGCGTGCCCATCTTCACCTTCATGAACAAAATGGACCGCCCCGCCCGCGAGCCCATGGAGTTGTTGGACGAACTGGAAAACGTCCTCGGCATCGGAGCCTGCGCCATCAACTGGCCGCTTGGTCAGGGCAGCTTCTTCCGCGGCGTCTACGACCGCCGCAAAAACGAACTCCACACCTTCGAGCGCACCGCCCACGGCGCCTACCGCGCGCCCGAACTCGTCAGCGGCCTCGACGACCCGGCCGTCATTGCCAAGGTCGAATCAGCCGCCCTCGAGCAAGCCAGGATGGAACTGGAGATGCTCGAAGGCGCCGGCCACGAATTCGACCACCACGCCATCCTCGCCGGCAGCCTCACCCCAGTCTTCTTCGGCAGTGCCGCCAACAACTTCGGGGTCCAGCTCATGCTCGATGCTTTCTTGGAACTCGCCCCGCCCCCCGGCCCGCGCGAAGCCATTGGCAGCATCGAAGTGAAACCCGAGGACAAAGGCTTCACCGGCTTCATCTTCAAGATCCAGGCCAACATGGACCCGCGCCACCGCGACCGCATTTATTTCGTCCGCATCGTGTCAGGGAAGTTCGAGCGCGACATGCAGGTGATCAACTCCCGCACCGGCAAAAACGTCCGCCTCTCCAACTCCCAGCGCGTCTTCGCCCAGGAGCGCGAGACCCTCGACGAAGCCTACGCCGGCGACGTCATCGGCATCGTCGGCAACCACGATTTCGGCATCGGCGATACCCTCTCCTCCAAAGTCAGCATCGTCTTCGACGAAATCCCGCGCTTCCCGCCGGAAGTCTTCGCCTACCTGCAAAGCCCCAACTCCTCCCAGTTCAAACGCTTCCGCGAAGGCCTCACCCAGCTCCTCCAGGAAGGTGTCATCCAGCAGTTCCTCACCCCTGGCAGCACCCAGCGCGTCCCCCTCCTCGGTGCGGTCGGCCCTCTCCAGTTCGAAGTCGTCCAATACCGCCTCCAGAGCGAATACAACGCCGAGTCCCGCCTCGACCCCAGCCCCTACAGCCACGTCCGCTGGGTCCGCCGCACCGACGGCGTCAAATGGCACGACGACCTCAACATGCCCACCGGCACCGCCATCGCCCACGACGGCGACGACCGCCCCGTCATCCTCTTCGCCGAAACCTGGTCCCTCAAATTCTTCACCGACCGCAACGAAGGCGTGGAGTTGTCGGAACTTCCCTTTCCGCTGGAGATGTCTTGAGTGCCCAATCAGCCGTTTGATCGAGCCCACCGTCCGCTCCCCCCTCGGTCACCCGCCGCCGCCACGCCTCCTCACCCACCACACCAGCGGCTGCGTCGTCCCTGGATCAATTCCAATCACATCAGCATCAGCACTCGCAGCCTGCTCCCATCACCCGCCCCCGCCTCCGGCGAACGCTCGGCGAAGCCATTTGCGTTTTCCGCCTTTTCCTTCGTCATTTGGGTGGCAATTTGGACTTGCATCGAGTATCAAACTTGGCTTCAGGCAAATCCAAGTGTGCCTCCCCATAATCCTCAGTTATGCAGTTACCCAGTCGGATTAAAGTGTCCACAATAGCCGGTTTTTTCGGAATAGTGGTCATCTTGATCATGGTGTTTTCTTGGCATTTTTCTTCATCTGAAAATCATTTAAATCCATCGCCAAGTGTCGAAGTCGGGCCTCCGGAATCTTCTTCTTCGCTTCCCACAAGGCCAGTTCCCACAAGGCCAGTTATTAATAATGGGTCCGATAGCTCAGACTTAGAGGATATCCTGCAAACAGGAAATGTTGATAATAGGGCCAAGGCATTCAACAGATTGTTGAGTTCTATTTCAGACCCTAAAAGTCTCGATGTGCCTCGTCTACTGACCGCGATTGACACCAATATAGATGGACTACAAAGAATTGAGGCTAAACTTTATCTCGGCAGGACTCTATTAAGATTATCCGCGTTGGATAAACCTTCGAGCTTTTTCGAAATGTTGAGTGAAGGAGATGAGCGCGCAACAATTATGCAGTCTATGGCCGGTGGGTTGGATAAAAAGCAGTCTGATGATGCAGTAAGTTGGGCGATTCGAAATATTTTGCCAGAGGAAACATTCAGGGTTTTTACCGGCCTTGCAGGAAGTGCGTGTTCACCCGATCTATTGAAGCAGGCTTTGTCTTCCCCAATTGTGAGCCAAAATGACCGGAGCAGTATGGCTAGGACTGCAGCAAGAGCAGCCGCAATCCGGGGTGAGGCGATGACATGGCTTTCGACGTTTTTGGAAAACAATCCACAAGCATCCCACAGGGAGTGT
>JAYUWQ010000303.1:0-12942 GCA_043753485.1 bacterium | reverse complement strand
GAAAGAGGGCGGCGTAGAGGACGTAGGATTGACCGCGGTCGAGATGGAGCCGCCAATGGGGGCTGAGGCAGAAGAGGCAGGTGAGAAGGCCGCCCCATAACCAGTCGGCGAGGGGACTGCGCCGGGCCCAGGCATAAAAACCGAGACCGAGGCTGGCATATTGGATCAGAAACCAGAGGCCCTGCGTGAGGCGGTAGTTGAGGTTTTTGAAGGGCAGAAAAGCCGTCAGGGTGACCGGCGTGACGGTGGTGTGGCTGACCGGAGAGGACGGAGAATTGAAGAGATCACAGAAGCAGTCGTCTTCGGTGCGGGTCCATTTGTAGAAATAGGGGTCGCGGTGTTCGGAGGCGAGGCGGACGCCGGTGATGCGGTTCCGCAGGTCGATGCTGCCGCCCCGGGCGGTGTTGAGCGCATCCTGGACAAATCCCCAGACGGCGAGGAGAGCCACGATCATGAAGATCGTGAAGACCGGGCTGGTGGAGGGTGGTTCGTCTGGGGATGGCATACCCGCAGCAAGACACAGCCCAGCAGGGGCGGCAAGGGGTGGACGAAGCTCCCGCCGGGTTCCCGGCTGAAGGGCTCTGCATTTGCTTGGAAAACCAAAGCATTGAACCAGTGCTCTCGAACGATGCTCCGGCAACCCGGCGGGGCTTCGTCCACCCCGGCTGGCTGCCTTAGCCTTTCTTTTTCAGGCTGGTCAGGTATTCGACAAGATCCACCAGCTGGGATTCCTCCATCACGGTGTGCAGGCCCGGCGTCATGAGGGAAACTCCGAGTGGGGTTTTGCTGGCGACGTTGGTTTTGGGCATTTTTTGCACCACTCCGCCAGGGACCCGGAGGGCGAGTTCATCAGCGGTATCGCTGGCGACCATGCCGATGAAGGTCTCGCCGGATTTGGTTTTCACTTCGAAGCCCTCGAAACCGAAGCTGATGCCCGCACTGGGATTGAGGATGGAATCGTAGAGGGCTTCCCTGGCCAGTTTGCTGCCGATTTCCGAGAGGGCAGGGCCGAAGTCGATGCCTACGCCATTCACCTGATGGCAGGTGAAACAGTAAGACATGAAGACCAGTTGGCCCTTGGCGGCATCGCCGGGGCGTTTGGCTAGTTCCGCGACGGGAGGCAGTGGTTTTTTGGCGGCCATCTGGAACAGGACGGCGGCTTCGGTGCGGATGGCTTCGTCCGTGGAAGTGGTGAGGGCGGTGCCGGCGGCGTCGCGGACATCGTCCGGCAGGGATTTGGCGCGGGCGGCTTCGAGCAGCGCTTTTTGTCCGGCCGCGCTGAGGCCGAGGGCTTTTACGGTGCGCAGCCTGACTTCCGGGGCGGTGGTTGGCGTGGTCACAGCGCTGAGGGCGAGGGTGACGGCTTCCTGGCTGCCGACGTTGGCAAGGCTCTCGAGCAAGGCCCCGGCGGCCTCCGGAGCCAGACTGGTCAGGGATTTGCTGAGAGTTTCCTGCTGGCCGAGTTTGAGGAGGAGTTTGACGGCCTCCCCGGCTTTGGGAGTGCCGGCCTGGTCCGTGGTGATTTTCAGCAGCGTGCCGGCCTGGGTGCCGATCCGGTATTTCTCGACGAGGGTGAAATATTCGTCGCTGCCGGCGGTGGCGTCGAGATAGCGGTTGATGGCCTCCTGGGTTTTCGGGTTGGCCCTGGCGTAGTCGAAGGAACTGAGGCGCTGGACGGTCTGCACGATGCGTTTGTCGGCGTCGGAGACTTCGGCGGCCGGCAGGGCGGCGGAGAGGAGCAGGGCGGCGGCGAGGGTAGTTCTCATGCTGGGCAGTTTTTGGTAAGCGCGGGTGGTCTGTGCCATGGAAACTTCCCCGGGGCAACCCGGCTTGATTGATTCAATGAAGCAGGAATAGGGGAATGGAATAGCTCTTGAGGCAGGCATCAGCCGGGGTTTAGCTCGTAAAACGGTCAGCGGTGTGCGCCTTCTGCCATGAAAGAACTCTTCCGCGAACGCGACTACACAAGGATTGGCTATTACCAATCAGTGCTGGAGGAGGCAGGCATCCCCACGCATGTCAGAAACAAGGATTTGGTGGGACTGATGACGGAGATCCCGATTCCGGAGTTTTTCCCGGCACTCTGTGTCGTCCATGATGAAGACCACGCCCGGGCCCTGCAATTGCTGAAGGACCGGGTTGCGATGGATGCGGCGCAGTCCACCGAGGAGTGGAACTGCGCGAAATGTGGAGCTGGCAATCCTGGCAATTTTGAGGTGTGCTGGTCCTGCGGGGTTGATGGCGGAGAGCCATGATCGCCCCGGAGTTGGTGGCGCGGACGTCTACTGCAGCAGACTTTCGAGGGCTTTGTCTTTTTCGGAAGTGAGCTGGTAGTCGAAGGCGCGCATGAAACGATCCTTTTCGGCCTCGGGCAGGGTGTTGTCTTTGACGATTTTGGCGAGGAGGGCGGCGCTGGCTTTGGCGCGGCTGCGCCAGATGATGTCGCGGCCGCCAGGAGTGGTTTCGGGATGGGGGACGAGTTTCAGATAGGCGGCGAGGCGGGCATCCCACGAGAGATCGGCTCCGATGCCAAGGGCTTCGATCGCCCAGCGGTCTTTGCCATCGTGCTGGGAGGCGAGGGCGGCCCAGAGGGCATCTGCTTCCGGTGAGGCATCGAAGCGGAGGGCGAGGGCGGCTTCGCGGCGGACACTGGCGGCGGGGTCTTTGGTGAGGGGGGCGATCAGCTTGGCCGGTGAGATGCCGTGCTGGAGGCCGATGCGGATGCCGGTGACGCGGAGGTCTTCGTTCTTGTCAGCAAGGGCGCGATGGATGGTGGATTCAGCTTTGCCGGGGATTTGGGCGAGCAGCCAGAGGGCGCGGGCCTGGAGCTGGGCCCTGGGGGAGAGAGCGAGTTTTTCCAAGGCAGGAACGGCCTTTTCGCCCATGGCTTTGAGGGCTGTATAACCGAGGTAGCGGGCTTCCTCGTTGGGGCTGGAGATCGCGGCGATGGCTCCTTCGGCGGTTTTCAGATCGAAGGATGGATTTTGATAGCCCTTGTGGCCCTCCGGGGTGACGCGGTAGATCCGGCCGCGGTCGAGGTCGCCCATGGCATGGCCCCCGACACCGGGATCATACCAGTCGGCGATGATGAGCGAGCCGTCGGGGGCGACGCTGACGTCGGACGGGCGGAACCACTTGTCACCGGTGCCTTCGAGGATTTTGACGGTATCTGCAAGGTAGCCGGCGCCTTGTTTTTTGACTGGATAGGCGCGGACGATATTGGGGCCGGCGTCGCAGTGGATCATTTGGCCGCGGAAAACTTCGGGAAGGAGATCGCCCTCATAGACCACGATCCCGGTGGGACTGCCGGCGCCAGTGTGGAGGAGATTGGGGACGACGCCGGGGTCGGTCTGGTGCCAGTGACGGGTGACGATTTCCTCGTTGGTTTTGGCATCGCCCTTGGACCAGGCGGCATTGGTCAGCTCGTCTTTGAATCCGTAGTTGCCGTAGGGCATGACGTAGTTGATGCGCACGCTCTGGTTGCCGTCGTCATCGTTGTCGCTCTGCCAAAGGGTGCCGAAGCTGTCGACGGCGACTTCCCAGTTGTTGCGGAAATTCCACGCGAGAGTCTCGACGTGGCTGCCGTCGGGATCGCAGCGGAAAATCATGCCCTCACGATAAGGCTTGCCCGAGCCGTCCACGATGTTGCCGGCCTGGTCTTTGATGGGCTGGCCAGTTTTGTCTTTCAGTTGTTCGCCAGCGTTGCCGAAGTTGAAGTAGAATTTTCCGTCAGGGCCGAAGTGGAAGGCGTGGATGCCATGGTCGTGCTGGGCTCCCGAGATGCCGCTGAAGAGCACTTCGCTGCGGTCGGCTTTGAGGTCGCCATTGTCATCGGTCAGGACAAAAACCTTGCCGCTGGCAGAGACAATCACGCGATTCCCGAGGACGGTGATTCCATGCGGGGAGATGATGTCTTTGCTTTCGTAAAAGACGGTTTGGCTGTCGGCTTTGCCGTCCTTGTCGGTGTCTTCGAGGACGAGGATGCGGTCGCCGGTCATGCGTTTTCCGTTGTGGCCGCGGTAGTTGACGATTTCCCCGACCCAGACGCGTCCGAGGTGGTCCACATCAATGGAGGACGGGCTGAGAAGCATGGGTTCTGCGGCGTAGGTTTCGGCTTTGAGGCCGGCACCGGCGGTGAGTCCGGCGAGCGCCGCTTCCGGTTCCATGGCTCCGCCGCCACCGCCACCGCCACCGCCGGACTTCCGGGTCACGGCGGCGGGTGGGGCTTGGGTATATACTTTGAATTCTACGGTGGTGCCGCCGCCCTGTTTCGTCCCTCCATCGTCGAGAGCTCCGGTGGCCTCGAAGGAGGTAGTGCCTTCCGGCAGATCAAATTCCAGGACGGACGGGGCGTGGACGCCGAATCCAAGGGCGGCGGGCTGTCCGTTGACCGACATCGGCTGACCGTTGGCGTTGGCATTCCGGCCTACCTGTCCCCAGCCGGTCTCGGATTTCACCGGGGTCAATTCGGTCAGCTTTTTTTCGCCGAAACTGCCCTTCAGCACAGGTTTCACCCAGTTCGTCCAATCGCAGGCAAAGCCGTCGCCGCCATCGGTCACCACGAGGTAGAGTTTTTTAGCGCCGGTGAGATCGGCTTTGATTTCCACGGCATGGCCGACCGTTTCCGGGGTGACGCGGTGGCTGGAATAAACCGGCTTCACGGGAGCGGCCGGCAACAGGGTGGGCAGGGAGGCAAGGGTGAGGAGCAGAGGCAGGGTGGATTTCATGCGGATGGGAACGGAAAAATAGGGGACCTTGCAATAAACGGGTTACTCCGTGCCACGTATCGGGGAAAATGCGGAAATTGGTTCCACGAAGCGGAATTTCGGAAGACAAACCCTGAAGCGGCAGGCGTTTTGCTTGGTGGGCCATCGAAGAATTTTTTTGGATTGTATTTTTCCATACTTATTATTAATTACAGTAAATATTTCTCACCTTGTTCTAATCAGCCAATGATTTCCATGAAAACCCGTTTCCCGTTGATTTCCCTCGCCACCGTGGCCCTCACCACGTTGCTCGCCTCTGCGCAGAATCCTTTGCTGGGCCCACCGGGACCAGCGCCGGCAGGGCCCGCGACCATCCCGGGAGAACCGATGGCCGCGCCGGCGAAAAAGGATGAGACGGATTTCCCCAAACCGGAAGAGGTCATGAAGGGTTACGAAAAAGTCGTCTCCACGGCCGATGGCCGGAAGAGCTTTTATAATGTCTGGAGCCGGGGCAAGGACCAGCAACTGCTCGCCGAACTGCCCGCGGCTTACGCCAATCAACGTCACTACCTGGCCCTGACGGTGGCCAGCGGCGATGAATATGCCGGGCTCCAGGCGGGTGAGGTTTACTTCTACTGGAAAAACTACGGCAAACGTCTGGCCATGGTCACTCCCAGCGTGGACATCCGTTCCACCGGCGACAAGGCCTCCCAGGATTCCATCAAACGGCTCTTCACCGACCGGGTGCTGTTGGATGTGCCCATCGTGACCACGATTCCCCAGGGCGGACCGGTGATTGATCTGGACGAACTCATCGTGCAGCACGCCGAGAAATTTTTCGGTGGCGAGGCCAAGGGCCTGAACAAAGGCATATACACCATCAAGAGTGCCAAGGCGTTCCCCAATAACATCGAAATCGCGGTGGAAGGGCCCACGGGTGAAGGACAACTGCGCACCTTCCATTACAGCTTCAGCCTCATCCCGGACAACACGGGCTATCAGCCCCGGCTGGCCGACGAACGTATTGGTTATTTCACGACCAGTTATTCCGATTTCGGCAAATTCACTCCGGAGGACACCCTGGTCCGGTTCATCAACCGCTGGCACATCGAGAAAGCCGACCCCTCCCTGAAACTCAGCCCGCCCAAACAGCCGATCATTTTCTACGTCGAGCACACCACGCCGATCCGTTACCGCCGCTGGGTGCAGGAAGGCCTCATGATGTGGAACAAGGCCTTTGAAAAAGTCGGTATCATCAATGCCATCGAAGTCCGGTTCCAGGATGCCGCCAGCGGCGAGCACATGGAAAAGGACCCGGAGGACGTGAATTATAACTTTATCCGCTGGCTTTCCAATGGGGCCGGCACCGCCATCGGGCCGAGCCGTGTGCACCCTCTCACCGGCCAGATCCTTGATGCCGATATCATCCTCACCGACGGCTGGATCCGCCACTGGTGGAAGCAGTACAACGATGTCATCCCGCAGCTGGCCATGGATGGGGCCGGGCCGGAAATGCTGACCTGGCTCCACTCCAATCCCCAGTGGGATCCCCGGGTGCGCCTCGCCGCTCCGGAACAGCGCGCCAATCTGGTGGACCGCATTTCCCGCGAAGCCATGCCGCTGATGGGCGGGCACCCGATCGCCGCTGCCCAGGCGGGTGGTCCGCTGACCGGGCGCAGCGAGTTTGATGGCATTGCCAACCGCTCCAGCCAATTCAATGGATTCTGTCAGGCTGCCAATTGGAAAGCGCACGGGGTTGCCCTGATGGATATGGCCCTGACGCTTTCTGAAGCGGCCGCCGATCCCGGGGTGCAGATCGTGGATGGCATCCCGGAATCCTTCATCGGGCCCCTCCTTGCCGACCTCGTAGTGCATGAAGTGGGTCATACCCTCGGCCTGCGCCACAACTTCAAGGCCTCCAGCATCTACACTTACAGCGAAATCAATGGGGCTGACATCAAAGGCAAAAAAGCCTTCGCGGGTTCTGTGATGGATTACATTCCGGTCAACGTCGTGGCCGGCAAGGACAAACCGCAGGGCAACTACGGGATGCATGCGGTGGGACCCTACGATGAGTGGGCCATCGAATACGGCTACACCTTTGAAAAAGACCTGAAGCCGATTCTATCCCGGGCAGCCGAGCCCCAGCTGATCTACGGCACGGATGAGGATACCGGTGGTCCCGATCCCCGGGCGCGCCGCTACGATTTCTCCAAGGACCCGCTGGCCTATGCGGAAAACCAGATCGCCCTCGCCCAAACCACCCGGAGCAAACTGCTGGATAAATTTGTGAAGGATGGTGACTCGTGGGCAAAGGCCCGCCGTGGGTATCAGCTCACCTTGCTGACCCAGGTGCAGGCGGTCACCATGATGGCCAACTGGTTGGGTGGCTCCTACGTCAACCGCGCCCGCAAAGGAGATCCGAATGCTTCCGCTCCCGTAGTCCCGGTGTCCGCCGAGATGCAGCGCAAAGCCATCGCCTTTGTGCTGGCCAACACCTTCAGGGACGAAGCCTATGGTCTCACCCCTGATCTTTTGAAATACCTCACCATCGACAAATGGTGGGACATTCAGAACTATTTCGACGAGCCGACCTGGCCGGTGCATGACAAGGTGCTGGGTATCCAGGCCAGCGTGATGACCGCACTGCTGAATCCCGTGACCCTCTCCCGCGTTTACGATAATGAATTCCGCACTCCGGCCAATGAGGACGCCGTGACCTTGCCAGAAGTCCTGAAAACCGTTTACGAAGCGGCCTGGGCGGAACTCGGTCAGATCGATCCGGCCAAGGCCTACAATGATCGCAGTCCGCTCGTCAGCAGCCTGCGCCGTAACCTGCAGCGGGAGCATGTGGAGCGGCTGATCGATCTTGCAAATAACAAACTGGGGAACAGTCCTGCAGCCAAGCCCATCAGCGATCTTTCCGCCGGGCAACTGGCCGAGCTGCGCGACCGCCTGACTGCCGGAGCCGCGCAGCAGAACCTTGACGCCTACACCCGCGCCCACTTCCGCGAAAACGCCGCCCGCATCACCAAGCTGCTGGATTCGAGGTATGTGATCGTGAAATAAAAGGAGTTCCGGCCGGCTGCTCTTTCCGCTGGCACCGCGTGATTGGCCGGGCCAGAGTTCCGGTTCCCCGCGCCCTGGACACAGCCCGGCCTGCGCAGTTCTCCTTCCTTCATGTTTGTCGATAATATCCGAATTCACGCCCACGCCGGCAATGGCGGCGACGGCTCCGCGCACTTTTACCGCGGCAAGTTCAACCCCAATGGCGGTCCTGATGGCGGCGATGGGGGGAAAGGCGGCGACATCATCGTCCGGGTGGATAGCAATACCAGCAATCTCAAAGCCTTTTTCTTCAATCCCAAGGTCAAAGCCCAGCATGGCGGCAATGGCACGGGCCGGCAGTGTTTTGGAAAATCCGCGCCGGACCTGATCATCACCGTCCCGCCAGGCACGCTGATTTACCACGATACCTCATGGTCGGCGGAGGCGCCGAATCCGACCGATCCGGCTCCGTTGGATTTCGTCGCCCAGGAGGGCGGGGACTATGTGTTCGACAATGAAGCAGAGGACGAGGATATTTTTGAACCTGGCAGCGCCGGGGATGCCGCCGCCGAAGCCGCCAGCCGGAAGCGCACTCTGAAGCAGCGGCTGGATGAAGGGGTGGAGCTGGAACTGGTGGCCGACCTGACCGAAGTCGGGGAGCAATTCACCCTCTGCAAAGGAGGCAAAGGGGGGCTCGGCAATGTCCACTTTAAATCCGCCACCCACCGCGCTCCCACGGAATTCACTCCCGGGGTCAAAGGTGAGGAAGGCATGTTCTATTTTGAACTGCGTCAAATCGCGGATGCCGGTCTGGTAGGTTTCCCCAATGCCGGTAAAAGCTCATTGCTCGGCAAACTGAGCGCGGCCAAACCCAAGGTCGCGCCTTATCGTTTCACCACCCTGCACCCCATGGTCGGGGTGATCGAATATGAAGGCTACAAGCGGGTCACGGTGGCGGACATTCCCGGCCTGATTGAAGGCGCCCACGAAAACGTGGGGCTTGGTTTCGAATTTCTGCGGCACATCCTGCGCTGTCACCTGCTGCTTTTCGTGGTGGACATGGCGGGCACCGAGGTGCGCGATCCCTGCGAGGATGTGGCCACCCTGCGCCAGGAAATCTCCCTGTATGATCCCATCCTCGCCAAGCGCCCCTGGCTGGTGATCGCCAATAAAATGGATTTGCCGGAAGCCGCCGAGAACCTGAAAAACTTCAAACAACGCTTCCCCAAGGTGAAGATCCTGCCGATTTCTGCGGAGACCGGCGAAGGGATCGAAACGGTGCGGAAAGAGCTGTTCAAGCGGGTGCACGGAAAGGCCTGAACGGGCCTTCCAAACCATTCCCTCAGGCATGACTCTTTCCGGGGCACTCGTGATGGGATTCCCCGGGCGCAGGGGGTTGGAGTGGTATGATCCTGTGGTTCTGGCGCTGGCTGGAGCGGTTGTTTATCCGGATAAAATTTCCGAATGGCTGGCTTTCCGCACCGGTCGCGAGTTCGGCTGGCGCTGCACCGTAGTGATTGGAGCTGTGGCGGCTGCCGCTCTCGCTGGTTTAACATCCGCCCTGATGCCTGACTATCCCCGGATTCGTTGGTGGTCACCGCTGGTGGTGGCCGGCACCATTTCCATGGTACGGTTTACTATTGCGTGGATTAAAGACATTCTTGGAACGGACAGGTGGTAGCCTTTTTGATCTGCTATGCTCATCGCCCTGCGCAAACCCTATGATGTGCTGAGCCAGTTCACGCCAGAAGCGCCCGGTCAGCGGACCCTCGCGGAGTTTGGCCTGCCGAAGGAAGTGTATCCGTTGGGGCGGCTGGACCGGGACTCGGAAGGGCTTCTGCTCCTGACAAATGAACGGGCCTTGGTGGACCGCTTGCTGAATCCCCGGCACGGACATCCCCGCACCTACGAGGTCCTGGTGGAACGGGTGCCGGAGGAGCTGGCGCTGGTGCAGTTGGCGCGGGGCGTGATCCTTGATGGCCGGGCGACGTTGCCTTGTCAGGTGCGCCGGATGGAGCCGGCTCCGGAGCATCCGCCCCGGGTGCCGCCGGTGCGGCTTCGCAAAAATGTTCCGGACTGTTGGCTGGAATTGACCCTGACGGAAGGGCGGAACCGGCAGGTGCGCCGGATGACAGCGGCGATCGGCCATCCTACCCTGCGGCTGATCCGCACGGCGGTGGGCCGGTTTTCCGCCCCGGATTTGGTGGCGGGAGCGTGGAAAGAGCTCACCGCCTTGGAGCGGGAACTTGTTTTCCGGGACAAATAACGGGCGCTGAAAATCCCGCCCGGGAAGCCGTGCCGGAGCTCTGGCTTGGCAGCGCCCCTCCTGGCTGACGTGTTGCGGGACGCTTACTTCTGCTTCGCTTCCTCCAGGGTGATGATGGTGTATTCCTCGGCGGATTTACCGAGAGCCTTGATGGCGCTGGCCTTGGTGATCGCTGCGGAGGTTGAGGCGATTTCGATTTTGGCGATGCCGGAGGCTTCCGCGGGGAGCAGTTTGACGGAAGTGACGCCCGGGAGTTGTTCGAGGGATTTTTTGACTTTCTTGGAGCAGGCCGAACAGGCCACTCCAGCGATTTCTCCCTTATAAAGATGGGTGGCAGCGGGATCGGCGGCCTGGGCGAAGGTGAGGCTTCCGAGCAGGGCGGTGAGGAGGGCGATGGTTTTCATTTTGGTGTTTGTGGGGTAAATTGTCCGGTTGGAAATCAGAGTCCATCGGGATCATGGCTTTGGCTCCGCAAGGAGGGTGAGAAGGTCGGCTTCCAAATTTTCCTGCATGAGTTCAGCTACTTCCTCCTGAGGATGGAAGACCGAGTAATAACCACGGACCTGGCTCTCCCGGTCTATCAGGACGATCCGCAGATCATGCTCGAAGGTGTCTAGGGGATTGAGCCGTTCTTCAGGGGGGATGGGCTGGGCCGGAGTCAGGAGAAGTTGGTGGTCCATGTAGTCCCAGATTTCCTGACGTTTGCCCGTCAGGAACCACCAGGGGTCGGTGGATTTGAGACCAAGGCCATCGGCGTAGGCACTGAGGAATTCGGTGGTGTCGTGTTCGGGCAGAACCGCAATGCTGACAAGGTGGAAGTCGTCGCGCTGGCCATACAGTTTGAAGAGTTTCTGCATCTCGCCGATCACCGCAGCACAGCCATGCGGGCAAACGGTGTAAACGTAGGCGCAGACCACGACTTTGCCGCGCAGTTCGGAGAGGCGGACCACGCGGCCGGTGCGCTCGGTGGCGGTGAGGTCTCCGGTGATGGTGCTGCGGACGGGGATGTCCCGTTTCAGGACCGTGCGCTGCAGGGTCATGTTGTAAATGATGGCCGCAGCCACCGAACCGAGGATCACTACGATAAGGCCCCATGGTGGCCGGCTCCGGGGCGCGGAAGGGGAAGGGTCGGACATGGGATTGGGGGAAGGGCTAGCGTGCAGGGAACACGAGCAATTCCGCTTCGGTCCACATGGAGCTACGCTGGGGAGCGGCATTCCGGATGGTGGTGACCTCGGCGGGAGTGATAGGACCGGCGTTGTTCCCCATGGAGCGTCGCAGCCAGGTCAGCACGGTTGATATTTCCGCATCGGACAACGTAGCGGCGTGGCCGGGCATGAAGGGAGTGGCGGTGGCGAAGGGCTGGCCGTTTACCTTGACCGGGCCAGCGATGCCATGAAGGACAATGCGGATCAGCCGGTCCGGGCGGGGTGCATTGATCCAGTCTGTAGCGGCCAGCGGCGGATAGAGCCGGGGTTTGCCGAGCCCCTCCGCTCCGTGACAGGAGAGGCAGGCGCGCTGGTAAATCGCCCGCGGAGCGGCATCCGGCTCCACCGGCCCGGCGCGGCCTGCGGCTGGCAAACCAAGTGCCAGCAGCAGGGCCGCAGCGGATCCGGTGGAGGGGTGAGTTTTCAGAGTAGAAAGCCGACGGAGGCGGGGATTATTTTTCCTTGGCCTTGAGGACCACGCCCTGGGGCCATTCGGCACCGGCGGCGATCCATTTTTTCAGAAGTTCAATCTGGGCGGCTTCGGGGCGGGGCGCCTTGCCTTCCGGTGGCATGGCTTCGTCTTCCGCGGGATCGAGCAGGAGCACTTTGATGAGGGCACTGTCGTCGGCTTTGCCCGGGATGATGAGCTTGGTGTCCTTGCCGCCTTTCATGGCCATTTCCTTGGTGTCCATGCGGAGCTTGCCTTTGACTTTGGCTTCGCAGTGGCACTTCACGCAGGACGCTTCGAGGATGGGAGCGATTTCCGTGACGAAATCAGGGCCTTCCGCACGGACGGCACAAGAGAGGGCCGCGAGGCTGAGGAGGGTGATGATTGGTTTCATGGGTGGTGGAGGGAGGATATGGGGTTCTTGAATGCCAAATAGCTGGTAAAAGGAGGATAAATCAAGCCATGCCTGCAATTCTTCATGATGCAGACCGGACGCAGGTTCATGGGGAATCCGATGTCCACTGCGGACCCCTCCGCCGCGGCTGGCACGGGGAGGGGCCGCAGTGAACTGCTGGTCAGAGTTCTGGATTTGGTGTGGAGCATGCAGCTTGGGCGATGGGAGTTGTTAGGGCCGTAGGATTTGACAGGCATCGTGACGGGTCCGGGCATTGACCTGCGGAAAACAGGCAATGTCCGGGTGGCCCGGCTGGAGCCGTGAGGGGTCCGTCGCGGTGGTTAGAACAACCAGACGAAACCAGTGCGGAAGCCGGCGTCCGTGCTCTCGCTGGTAAGGCCGGCACCTACCCCCGCCTTGATGATGAAGTGGAGGATAGGTTCCCAATAAACCGCCCCGATCACTTCATGCTCACCGTGTCGGTCGAAGTCGCCGACGGCTTCGACGCCGATGGAAAAATCGGGGCGCAGCTTTTGCCTCAGGCCGAGGCCGTAGCCCCAGGCGGCGGACTTTCCATCCGGCAGCACACTGATCACGTTGGCAACGAGGAGAGTGGTTGGAGTCAGGTCGGCTTCCACGATGAAGCGGCCGATGAGGAGGCTGTCGTCATGGTTATGGATTCCGCTGTGTTCGTGTCCCGCTTTCTCATGTTCCGGCTCCTCATGGTGCGCTGGTTCTTCATGGTGCGCTGGTTCTTCATGGTGTCCGGCGTCCCCGTCGTGCCCGTGTGCGTCAGGCTCCTCTTGGTGGTGGGCTGTGTCCGGAGTTTCCGCAAATTGATAGGCAGCGGAGATTCCGAAGCGGACCGGGAG
>JAYUWQ010000302.1:0-4726 GCA_043753485.1 bacterium | reverse complement strand
GCCAGGGCATTCAAAGGCACCTGGCCCAGGAGGGGCAATGGCACGCGTTGCCAGAAACCGGCTTTGAGATATTTCCAGGCGGACATGGGGGAAGGTCTGGGCTCAGACGGCTTAAGAAAACCGCAGCAAGGGTAGGCATGCAAGCCACCCGTGGGCGGGAATCCGGCTGCGGATGGGGGGCTGAAACGCCGCCGGAAGTCGGCTTGAACCAACGGATCCTTCCGCGCATAGGACAGCGTGTCCGAGAATCCCCCACCCGATGCCCGATCCTTGCAGGGCCCCCTGCTGGCCGCGGTCTCGCGTTCCTTTTACCTGAGCCTGCGGTTTCTGCCGCCGCCGGTGCGCGGGGCTCTCAGTGTCGGTTATCTGCTGGCCCGGGCGGCCGACACCATGGCGGATGTGGAGGCCAGTCCAGCGGAAGAGCGGTTGGGATTACTCGCGCAGTTCCGGACGGCCCTGACAGATGGGCCGGACGCTGGATTTCTGAATCGGGCCCGCGTTTTTGCCGCGAAAGTGGATCATGCCGGAGAGCGGGAATTGCTGGAGCGGCTGGAGGAATGTTTCGGTCAGATGGGGAAGTTGACCGCAGATTCCCAGGAAAAAACCAGGACAGTGCTGGGCCATATCCTGGATGGGATGACCCTGGATCTGCGGCGGTTTTCGGATGCGTCGCGGCTGCGGAGCCTCAGCTCGGACGCCGAGCTGGAGGAGTACACCTGGCTGGTGGCAGGGGCGGTCGGGGAATTCTGGACGGCGATCTGTGCGGCCGAGCTGCCAGGGGTTTTTACCCGGGAGGAAGCGGAAATGGCCGCCCTCGGCGGACGGTTCGGCAAAGGGCTGCAATTGATCAATATCCTGCGGGACCAGGCCGGGGATGCGGTCATCGGGCGCTGTTATCTCCCGGCTGAATTGCTGCGGGCCGCCGGGTTGTCCGGGGAGGTGGTCTGGCCCGCCGCCGACTGGAAACCCTGGCAGGCGGTGCGCCGGGATTTGATTTCCCGGGCCCGGCACTATTTGAAGGATGGCTGGACCTATGCCGCTTCCCAGCGGTCCATCCGGCTGCGGTTTGCCACCCTGATGCCGTTGCTGATCGGCGAAGGCACCCTGAAACAAATGGAGGCGCTGCCACCGGACGGAGCGCCTGTTGCCGTCAAAGTCACCCGCCCCGAAGTCAAACGCCTCGCCCGCCGCGCCCTCTGGATGGCGCTGACGGGACGGATCACCCCTTGCTAGGATGGAAGAGCACGAAATGCAGGACTGGCGGGAGAATCTCGCGGAGATGATGGCGGCCTTTGCGTCCACCCACATGCCCTTCGGCAAATATGGCCCGCAACATTACCCACCCAGGGGGCTGCCGCTCTATCAACTCCCGGCGGAGTATCTGATGTGGTTCAAGAAATCGGGATTTCCCAAAGGCAACCTCGGGCGGCTCCTGGAGGCGCTGTGTGAAATCCACTACACCGGAGCCGAGGCGGTGCTGGCTCCGCTGCGCGGGACCGATGCCAAGGCCCAACCCCTGCGCAAGGAGCGGCGGAAGCGTTTTGATTTCGGGAGCGGGGACGCCCGGACGTGATCCAGGCAGGGAGGAGCCATTTTCCATCCTGCCAATTTTCCTTTCTTGTGCCGGGCCAGCGCTTCCGCTTTGCTCCCGGGATGAATCCGCGCCTGCTCTCTGCCCTGTTCCTTGCCCTCCCCGCCAGTCTGCTGCAGGCGGCGGATCCGGTCACGCCCCAAGTGCTGGTGCCGGGGTGGGAGATCGCTCTGTTCTCCTCCGAGCCTGACATTGTGACCCCGGTCGGGATCGCGGTGGATGGAAAGGGCCGGGTGTTTGTGGCGGAGAGCCACACCCACAAGGTTAAGCCGGATTACCCCGGGCCGAAGTCGGACCGGGTGAGGATTTATGAGGACACCAACGGCGATGGCCGGGCGGACCAGAGCAGCATTTTTGCCGAAGGGTTCACCGCCGCGATGAATCTGGCCTTTGATCCTGACGGGGTGCTGCATCTGGTGCACCGCAATGGGGTGGTGCGGCTGGAGGATAACAACCGGGACGGCGTGTGCGACCGGCAGGTGACCCTGCTCAG
Source organism: bacterium (assembly GCA_043753485.1). Taxonomy (GTDB): domain Bacteria; phylum Verrucomicrobiota; class Verrucomicrobiia; order Verrucomicrobiales; family V1-33; genus CAIZWU01. Next base: position 2,642 of record JAYUWQ010000302.1, on the reverse strand, counting down.
TCTGGACACCACGGAGACCTATCCCCACAATGGGCTGAGCGGGATCGCCTTCACGCCGGATGGTTGGATTTATGTGGGCAGCGGGGAGAACTTTGGCACCACCTACACTGCCCGGGGAGCGGATGGGGTGGAATTCAAATACCTGCCCGGCGGGGCCAATGTTTTCCGCATCCGGCATGATGGCTCGAAGCTGGAGCAGTATGCCACCGGCATGTGGAACGCCTTTGTCCTGACCACCGACGGAGCGGGCCGGGTCTTTGTCTGTGACAACGATCCCGACTCGCGCCCGCCCTGCCGGTTTCTGCATCTCGTGAAGGGCGCGGACTTCGGCTATCATTTCCAGTATGGCCGCAGCGGACTGCATCCGTTTGTTTGCTGGAACGGGGAATTGCCGGGCACCCTGCCCATGATGGCCGGCACCGGGGAAGCGCCCACTGGGATATTGGACGCACGCCTCGCCAAACTCGGGCCGCAGCGCGGAGATGGATTTCTCATGACGGAATGGGGAGACAGCACCCTCTCCTGGTTCCGGCTGAAACCGCAGGGCGCCTCCTTCACCGCCACGCGGGAAGTGGTGATCCGGGGGGATTCCGCCTTCCGTCCCGCCTGTCTGGCGGCCGCGCCGGATGGCAGTGTTTACCTGACCGACTGGGCCGACCCGGAATATTCCGTCCACCAGAAAGGCCGGATCTGGCGGATCAAGGCCACCGAGCCTGACAAGACGCCAGCCGAAGGCCGCACCCTGCCGGTAACGGAGCCCGAGCAGCGCCGTGACCGCCTGGCCAAGGCCAGCGATGTGGCCGCCTGGCCAGAATTGAAAGCGGCCCTGACAGATCCAGATCCCTTCATCGTCCACGCCGCCCTGACGGCCCTGAAACAACCCATCTTCCATCCCCTGCTGCTGGCAGAGGTGCCCAATCCTGACGCTAAAATCCGCCTCGGCTGCCTGCTCGCCCTGCGCCGGGCCGGCCATGGGGATGCCGCACCCTTGCTGCGCAGTGCCTTGGCGGATGCAGATGCCGCGGTGCGCCGGCTCGGAATGATCTGGGCAGCCGAGTTGCGCCTCAAGGAACTGCGCCCGTTGGTGGAACGTGCGCTGGAAGGCGGAGGTCCAGCCTCAGCCATCAGTCAGGAAGATTTCGCGCTCTGGCTGGCGGCCATGGATCTCATCGCCCGTGATGCCCCGCCCACGGCGGCGACCGCATCGGCTTCCAACGATGATCTCCTCCAGAAACTCCTCGCTGATACCGCCACCGCCCCCGGGGTCAAAGCTGCCGTGATTCCGATGCTGACCAATTTCAAGGCCCCGGCCATGATCCGCACCCTGATGAATCTGGCGGCACTCGGCGAACCCAGAGTGCGTCAGGAAGCGGTGCGCAGCCTCGCCTTTGTCAGCGTCAAAGCCGTGGCCGGGCCGCTGCAAAAAATCGCGCTCAACCCCGCCGAACCCGCCGGGCTGCGCATGGATGCCATCAGCGCCCTGGCCAAACGCGAAACGTCTGAAGTGCTGCCGCTGCTGACTTTACTGCGCGATGAAACTCCTGACATTGCAAGCGAAGCGGTGCGCGCCCTGCGGACTCACGCCGCAAATCCGGTCGTGAAATCGGGCTTGGAAACTGCCGCAGGTTTCTTTACCGCAGCCCCCGCCTTGAGGGAACAACTGGCACTGACGCTAGGGACAGAGTCTCCAACACTCCGACCCACCGACGATACCGCCTGGATTACGGCTCTTATGAGACTCGGTGCGCCCGACAGCGCCGAACGCGGCCGCCAAGTCTTTTTCAGCGCCACTGCGATGTGCAGTTCCTGCCACGTCGCGGAAGGCCGCGGCGTCATCGTCGGCCCCAACCTGGCAAATATCGCCCGCTCCTCCGACCGCGTGAAACTGATCCAGTCCATCCTCGAACCCAGCCGTGAAATCGGCCCGCTCTACGGCACCAAAGCCGTGACGATGAAGGACGGCAGCGTCATTTCAGGCGTACAGGCCATCAAGGACGCCGGCGGCAACCTGAACATCCTCCAAACCGGTGGCGTGGTGGTGCCGGCCCCGCGCGATCAGATCGTGAAGGTGGATGAGACGCCGGTCTCCCTGATGCCGGAAGGCTTAGAACTGGGGATGACGGTGCAGGACTTGCGCGATCTCCTGGCCTATCTGGAGACGATGAAATAACCCCTGGGAAAATATCTTGCACTCAGGACCAGAGCCTTCACCGTTGGCCACGATGCAGACTTGGTATTACTCCAGCAACGGGGAACGGCAGGGGCCGGTTTCATTCGATGAATTGAAAGCTCTCGCCCGCCGTGGAGCGCTGGATCCGGTGAAGGATCTGGCATGGACCGAAGGCATGCAGGACTGGACGCCCTCCGGTCAGGTGGCCGGACTGTTCAGTGACGTCCCCATGGTCCGGGCTGGAGAATTCAACCCATACGCAGCGCCGGCGACGTCTTCCGACAATCTTCTGGCCCCGGCTGGCGTGCTGACAGAGATCAATCCGGGTTCTGCACAGCTGGAGATCGTGGGCGTCATCAAACGGGCCATTGAGCTGACCAAGCGTCACTTTGGCAAAATCATCCTGATCGGCGTTGTTTATTTTATCATTTCCGCGGCGATCCAGGTGGCGCTGGCCCTTTTCGATAGCGTG
>JAYUWQ010000301.1:0-1938 GCA_043753485.1 bacterium | reverse complement strand
CGACGCACCAGGAGATGATGGCCACCGGAATGATGTAGGGCCAAATGACAAGGAACATGGCGAAACGTCTCATTTTTTGGGATAAGCTTTTTGAAGGTGACTCCAGGCGAGATATGCCCCCGGAAGAAGAACCATGTAGAGGAATCCACGGCGATTGACCCCAGCCTCTTGGCCTTCGCCGGCAGTCTTAAAAAACAGGGATGTGCCCAGCACTATAAACGAGATGAGCACGACTTTGAGGCACCCTTTTCCGACTCTTAAATTTGTTTGGCCGCTCATTTCTGTAAGGCTGGTGAGGGTTGATGCTCAAAGACGATGACACCGTTGTGCTCCGGGGTGAGGTAAGCCTCCGGGGGGCTGGCAGCGCAGCGCAGTTCAAGGACGTGGACGACTTTCCCTTCCCTGCGGCTGACCCGGTGGATCAAGTCACCACCTGCCGTCCGGATCTGCTCCATCATAGCATTTCCATCAGCCCCGGCAGAGGTTGGCAGAAACGGAAATTGTCGTGCCACGGCGGCACCAGTTGCCGCCGCCGCCAAACAACACAAAGTTCCTGTCAGCCATACTCGTGACTTTTTCGCGGCCCTCTCTGGTGAGGGAAACTGGGTGTTCGCCACCGAACTCTGAAAAGCGGCCAGCAGGCTTTCCTGCCTTTCCAGCAGGGCAGCATGGGCGGTGAGCGAAAACCGATCAGCCAAGGCGTAAAGAGCAGGCAGGCTGTCAGGGTCACCTTGCGCATGGCGCTCCCAAGCCACGAGCAAACGCTCCCGGTCCTCACTCGATGTTTGCGAGAGAAGAATTTCCAGAACCCGTCCGTTGTCACCCATGCTCATAAATCGAAAATAGGACCGGTGGGACGCTGATAGGTTCCCATTGCTTTAGGTCGGGAAGCCTTGGATTTGATCAGTGCGGGATCTGGGATGAGGTAGTGGGCCAAGTCCTCGCACCCTGTGAGAGCATGGTTCTTCCACAGCTCCAGTTCATGTCTTGGAACGATGCTGACTTTCCCTATCGCCTCGGAGAGTGGCATCCAGCGGTTTTCCGCTTTCACGGCTTTCTGGATTTCCTCAAAGGTGAGCCTGGTAAGTTGAGGCAACTTAAGTTGGCCAGCGTTCAGCAAAGCGAGTCTGGCCCCCAATTTCGAGTTGGCCCAGTCTGTTGGGTCAACCAACTGTTTCGGGCCGGGCTGCCAGACGACGATCCAGTCAACGCGATCCCCCAACATCCTGACGCACTCAATTGCGGACTGCCTCGCGGCGGCATCATCTACGGGAAAAAGCAGCACCGTCAGACGGATCGAGGAAGCCTCCAACAGGTCCAGCCCATTGCGCTCTGTAAGCTGCCGCAAAACGAAATCCGTGCTCTGTGCTGGAAGGTCGCAAATCACCGTGGGCACTTCCACAGACGTTACCCCCGACAGAAAACGCGCCCATCCATCATCGCTTTTGATGGCTTCAGGGAAGGTTGTCGTGATGTCGGGATAGCGGTTTGTGATCGTCAAATGCTCCGCGTCCAAGTCGAATAAAACGTTATCGATTCCGGCAAACTGCATCCATGTGACGATGGCTTCCGCAGCAGTCGATTTACCGATTCTTCCCGCGCTTTGGGGCGCAAGGATTACCCTTTTCCGGCAGTTTGTGGCGATACTCTCTGAACTTGGTTTTTTACTCATCTTGGTTGGTCTGGTCGAATCGAATTCCGGTTAATTTTTATGGCTGGGCCTTTCGGCTCCTCGTCAAAGTCTTCCCAACTTGGGGAAACATTTTTGGCCGTTGGCTTCGGAGCCTCCGAAAACGGGCTGGGTTCGCCTTGGCTTAACGCTGGAATCGGAGGCATCGGGTCCGGCAGCGCGTCCAGTTCAGCACGTCTCCTGATCCATTTTGTCGCGGCCTCATACAAAGTGGTGAGGGGTATCCCCAATCCAGATCTTTCGCTCAG
>JAYUWQ010000300.1:0-1939 GCA_043753485.1 bacterium | reverse complement strand
GGGCATGATCACCTATGAGTTGCTGACAGGAGCCCCGCCCGGGGGGTATGTCGGCCTGCCCTCGGCCCGGGCCGCGGTCGGGACCCATGTGGACCAGGTGATTTTCCGGGCTCTCCACTCCTCCCGGCCGGCCCGTTATCAATCGGCCGCCGAATTTGCCAGAGATGTGCAATTGCTCTACGCCGCGCACCGCAATCAATACCTCCAGCAGGGACCGGCCCGGGAAAGTCAGGGCGGCGGCCCGGCCCCGCGCCAAAAGAAAAGGCTGCTTCCCTGGCTGATTGCCGGAGCCGTGCTGGTCGTCATCGCTGCCTCCGGTTGGTGGTATCTCCACCCGCAAGCGCGGGCGCGGGCCATGGCGGATGACGCGGCGAGCGAGGAGCAGATGAAGGAACTGGCGGCGGCCCTCTCCAAATCCCGGCCGGGCATGTCCAAGGAACAGAAGGAGGCCATCATGGCGGTCACCGGCAATCTCATGCGGCTGATGATGGAAAGCGCCATGGGAAGCCGGAAACTGGATCGTGGCACGGCGGCAGCCTGGCTGTTCATGCAGGCCGGCCTGGAGGACATGGCGCTGGAAGAGATGTTGAAGCTGCAATGGGAAGCCCCTCCGGATTCAGTTGATTGGCGCCGGATCGAAGCCCTGATCCAGTTGATGCGGGGAGCGCGGGAGGGATATGCGCCCGCCTGGGCAGCGGCCGATCAGGCCCGGCTGGCCAACGACCGGAGAGGCGAACGGGCGGCCCTGGCCCGGGCCGCGGGATTCATTCCGAACCATGTGGGCCTGGCGGAAAGGGAACGGCAAAACGGCTATGATCCGGTGCCGGAACTCGAAGCCATCCTCCGCGGCCTGCCGGGCGGGCCGGTAAAATATGCGATCCGCGCCCGGGGACTGATTCTGGATCTGGATCTGGCCAATAACAAAAAGCTGACGGATTTGAGCGCGCTGGCCGGTTTTCCCATCACGCATCTGGACCTCAGTGGCACTGGGGTGATGGATCTGTCGGCGCTCCGCCGGATGCCGCTGCATTCCCTGCTGGTGGACCATAGCCCACTCCACAGTCTGGCGCCATTGGCGGGGGGGTGCCTCGGATTGCTCACCGCGGAAGGCTGCCGGATTGCCGACCCGGAGCGCCTCGAAGCCTGCCCGGTGCTGGCAGACTACCGGCTGACGGCTGCGGATGGCACCCTGCTCACCAAAACGGGCGGTCCTTCGTGGGACCGGCCCTGGGTAAACTCGCTGGGCATGCAGATCCGTCCCACCGCTTATCGTAGTGCGGTGTTGATTTCCTCATGGGAAACGCGCGTCCGGGATTTCCGGCGGTTTGCCCAGGAGCACCCGTCGCCGGACGATCATGGGATGATTGTGCAAAACCTTTCCGGGAAATGGGAGCGGTCAAAGGCGACGTGGCGGCAGGCCTCCCTGCCCAAAAAACAGGCAGATCCGGTGGTGGGGATTACCTGGCAGGAAGCGGCGGATTTTTGCGCCTGGCTGACGGCAAGTGAACAGCAGCAACGGATCCTCCCCGGACGGGCGGCCTACCGGCTGGTCAGGAGTGGCGAATGGAACCAGGCAGCCGGCCACTTTTCAGTCCCGCTTCGGGGTTCCTCTCCCCTGGTCACCAGCGGGCCTCTGTTTGTCTACAGTGGAAACCAGCCCCCTTCATGGCAGTTGCCCTCTGCCGGAGCCCTCGCGGGTTTGCGGTGGACCCGGCCCGCCCCGGCTCCGGCCGGCACTTTCCGCAGCCTCTTCGGCATCGCGGACCTCGGCAATCACATCCGAGAATGGTCCAGCGAGGTGCCCACCGGAACCGGCGCTCTGCCCGGGGTGCATCTGGTGCGCGATCTTTCCCGGTCCGGCTCCCCGCCCACCGGCCGGTTGCCCACCGCTACCGGACAGGCCGAAGACCTGAGCCGTTGGGAGGATCTGGGCTTCCGC